>JAKLHB010000405.1 GCA_022710345.1 Planctomycetota bacterium | reverse complement strand
CGATTTAAAGTGGTATGAATTGCTTTATATACTGTTCCCATACCGCCGCGGCCAATAAATTCAACGATTTCACAGCTTCCTATGCGCATGCCGATCAACTGGAGATCGCGGGCATTCGCCCGTTGCTTGCGATTGGCATGAGCCGGTGCGCTGACATTATCCGTATCCATCCCGTTCTTCCCAACTAATCCCACTGCCAGGCATCAACAAATGTTTCCGGTAGGGATTCTAAATTTGGTTGATCAATTGCTGAATTTTCCGATAATAAAAACATGGATCTAATTGCTCAATTTTTCCCATAAATTCATAAGCAATTGTTTGCTTATTTTGCAAAAAATAAGCTTTGGCTAAGCTGTAATAAAAATGGGGCTCTTGTGCGTTTTCTTGGATTGCTTGTTCTAACAAGCTTTGTCCTTCTGCTATCTTGCCTTCGGCGATTAAAATACATCCTCGATAACCTGTTATATACGGCGTGAATGTGTTTGTTTTATGGTTGCTTAGGGATTCATGCTTTAGAAATACTTCTTGTGCATGGATATATTCTTGGTTTAAAAAATATGCTTCGCCTAAGTATGCGTATAAATCTGCATTTTGGGGTGTTGCTGTGATTGCTTTTTCTAGGATCTGAATGGCTTCGCTGATTTTTCCTTTTTCAATCGCAGCATAAGCATCTGCAACCAATATTTGAATTTGAATGCCCATGATATTCTCGGTTATGGCCACTCAGGGCCAAGTATGACCCTGATAGGCTTAGGTAGTAAGTGGAATATTTTTTTGGTATTTTTCTAATGCCCATAGCATTTGAATTTGCAATTGGGTACTTTCAAAAATTCCGACTGATTGAATGATTTTTTTGAATTCTGGCACTTCGCCATTTTCTAATCTACAAAGTGCCAAATAATTTTGGGTAAGCTGATTTTTAGAATCAAAACTAATAGCCGTCTGTAGTGCTGTGATTGCATCAGGTATTTTTTTTTGTTGATATAGCACTACACCTAAAAATGTGTAGTAAATAGGATTTTTAGGAGCCAAAGCAATGGCTTTGGCGATGTATACTTGTGCTTGATCTAACTGGTTGTGCATGGCCCAATATCGAGCAAAATGAAAATATGCAAAATGGTATTGGCTTGATATTTGAAAGATACGGTCAAATTTAGCTTGTACCTTGGATGAATCTGGATCATCTAGGTATTTTTGTATTTTTCTAAGTAGCCAAAAGGCATATAATTTTTTGAACATCTGCAAGCCCTAGCTTTATCTGCCATAACGAAGTCGTTCTGCCAAAATTTCAGGCAAGCCAGCTTGTAAAATTTTATCAATTGCAGTATCAATATCATATTCGACTCGATATAACCATACCTTTTGTGCTTCATCATCATATAACGCACAACATGATAATGGATTTTCATCGCGTGGCTGGCCCACACTGCCTACATTGACTAATGTCTTACTGCTTTTATCAATAAAAATTTCTTCATCCATAGAAAATGTGACTGTTGGACCTTGGAAAAAGGCTACAGGCACATGCGAATGCCCTAAAAAACATACTGGTGTTTCCAGAAGTTCTAAAGATAAGTGGGCATCATAGCTGGACTGGATGTATTCAAACATTTCAGGAAAATTCAATGTTCCATGCACAATCGTGATGATTTCATCCATTTTTTGGATTAGGTCTAAATTAGCAAGATACTCGCGCTCTTGATCAGATAACTGAGCGCGCGTCCACATCACGGCTTCTTTTGCATAAGGATTGAAAAAATCAATGTTTAATTTGCCTGCTACTGCATAATCGTGGTTGCCAGCGATGACCATACTATCATACTCAGTTACTAACTGCAAGCATTCTTTAGGATTAGCTCCATAGCCTACAATGTCGCCTAAACAGATGTATTGGTCAACTTTTTCTTTTTCTAAAGTTTCCAAAACTGCTTGTAAGGCTTCTAAGTTGCCATGGATGTCACTATAAATTCCGTACCTCAACTTTTTCTCCCTTTGTTGTTAAGATTAACTCTGGGATTAAATTACTCAAATCAATTTGCTAGCAACACATTCAACCAGCAAAATTGATTGGCTGATAAATAAGAATATCCTAATTGATAGAAACTAGAAACAATGTTATTTTAGCATAAAAACTTATCTTTGACAATAGAAAAGTTATTTCTCAAAAAAAACACTCAAAAAACACTTAAAATCTTAGAAATTCACTCCAAAATGCAGCTAAATTCCAAACATCCACCCACGCAAAATCAGGTTCTAATTCTACATGCAGAATTAGATCACTGATTAAGCAATACGTCTTTCCTTTGCTCCACTCTGCTAGCGCAAGGCTTTCACTGGATGGGATTACATTGTCTTTTGTGCCATGGATTAAGAATACCGTGCATGTTGGGGCTACATTCCAGATAGGCGATAGACTTTGCGGCAAAGGATGCTTTTGAATGTATGGAGCAATGTGTTTGCCAATTTCTAAAGGTTTGCGTTCGAGGCACCAACTTAGCCATTGGGCTGATTCTTTGCTCAGTTTTTGTTTTTGCTCTTCTAATCCTTGTGCAGGGCCAAGACCACACTGTTCTTTCATATATTCCATCAAACATTTTTCCATAATCTTTTGCTCTTCTTGTGGTATACAGTGTTCTAAAAATTGCAGTAAAACCACGGCTAGAGCATAGATTTGAGGCTCTATTTCAGTCCCATCTGGAAGCTTGCCTGTTGCAAGATACTGCAAAGTTTGATTTAAGTTTGCATGCCCACCCATAGAAAGGACACAAGAAATTTTATCTTTGATCGAGGGAAGCCCTGCCACTATTAAACTTAACCCTCCTGCAAAACTAAATCCCATCAATCCTATTTTAACATCCTTATGCATTAAGCCGGATTCATTGATTGTCCACAGCATTGCCCGTTCAATATCTGCGATTGCCCGTGGATTTAATCTAAACTCTTGTATATCAATGATATTTGGGGTAACAACTAATATTTTAAATTGTGCAAGCTGTTTAGCAAAGAAAGCCATACGAGGCTCTTTGTATCCGCCAAAGTGCATTCCATGAATGATCATCAAAATCTTATCGTATGCTGGGGGCTTAAAAATAAGGGTTGGCATGGAAGTTGATCCGTTTGGAATCACTCTTTCTTCCACCGTCACAGGTAACTTGGGAAATTCATATTGTTTAGCTATTTCCAGGATTAAGCAGGTACCGGGTGCTACTTGGTAAATTAAACTACCCAGTAAAACGAGTATCGTTATGAAAACGATGAGCACAACTGTGAAAATTTTCTTTTTTTTGCTCCACTTGGGATTGCTATCCCCTAAAGGAGCAGTGTTGAATTCAGACATAAAATTCGCACAAAACCTTGCTTTGTCTCCAAGACAAGCGGGGCGGTGTGACTCCTTCTGTTTGTCTATAATATAAGAAACCCGCTAGTATCTAAAGCCAATACTGCGGGTTTCATCTTGCAACTACGCTTGTTGCAGTCTTAGAGATCAGAAAATTATGGTTTTGGGGTATAGAATGGTCCCATGAGAGGCATTTCAATCATGCATTCGCCAAAACCAATTCTAAAATATCCTCGTTCTTGGCCTTTGCCATCGCATGTTTCACCCCAATCTGTTCCCCAACTATTTTTTACGATCCAGTATTGTTGCTCTTTGTTATAGCCTACGATCAGAACAGCATGGCCGCCTAAAAATGCTCCGGAACTGTGTTTATATATCCCATCTTCATAATCGCGGAAGTCTTCATAAACCATAAATCCAACCACGATAGGGCCATGTTCTGCCAAAATTTGTTGGAATCCTTCGACTTCACCTGTTGTTAAGCAGAAGGCTCGATAATTCTGTGGGCAAGAACCTGGACAAGCTTCTTCCACTGCTTTATAAGGGCAGCAACTTTCTTCAGGTGCGCCAAATGCAATGCAAGTTCCTGCACAAATCCAGAGATTATTGCCTTTGCAGCCACCAAACAGATTGCCAACTTTGGTTTTCATCATAAAATATTGCTCAGATAGATCGAGTGTTTTTTTATGATGTTGAAGATAGAAAGATTCTAGC
>JAKLHB010000404.1 GCA_022710345.1 Planctomycetota bacterium | reverse complement strand
AGTATTCAGCACGCTGCACACCACAGATGCACGCCAGTCCATTGAACGTGTGATCAATTTCTTTCCCTTGGACCAAAGCAATCATGTCAGATTGCACCTTTCTCTCAATTTACAAGCCGTGATTTCTCAGCGTTTACTTCCCCGCAAAGATCAACCAGGAATGATTCCTGCTGTAGAAATTATGGTGAACACCTCTCGAATCCGAGAGGCCATTGCGACAAATAAAATCTACGAGATCAACAATTATATCGCAGAAGGGGAAATTTATGGGATGCAAACCTTCAATCAATCCTTATATAACTTGGCAAAAGCAGGAGCGATTGATGAAGAAGTAGCACTCTCTGCTTCCTCAGCGCCAGAAGAATTACGAATGCAGTTGAGAGGGATTTTCTCTAATATAACAGAAAACAAACGCGGCAAAGCCATTGTTGGAGCCCAAAGCCGACTGCAGAAAAAAGGAGAAGACATTCCATTAGTCACTGACGATGAAGGACAGACATCTCAGCATCCTGCCCCGACTGCTGAACCACCAAAACCACCCTCACCATCAACGCCACCTCCTAAAAAATCATGGTGGCATTAAGCAGGAGAATGATTATGAGCAAGGCACTCGAACAAGATATGCAGCAGCTTCGTAATGCCCTTAGAGAAATGTCTGAAATTGCCATCAGCATGGTCGCAGATGTGATTGAAGGACTGGTCAAACGCGATAATTCTAAATTTGCAAAAATCCACGAAAATGAAGATAAAGTCAATCAATTGGAAATGAAACTCGATGATATGGCTTGGAAAACCATTGCCCTACGCCAGCCTATGGCCACAGATTTGCGCTTTATCATTGTAGCCATCAAAATCAATCCACTGCTTGAAAGAATTGGAGATGAGGCAGTGAATATCTTGAAAAAAGTCGAATACCTCATCACAGTCCCATTGCTAAAACCATTGATTGATACCCCTAGAATGTGCGAGAAAGTGATTTGGGCCCTCTCTGCAAGTATGGACACCATTTATAATGGAGACACAGATTTAGCTCGAGAAATTTGTTGGGAAGACCGAGAAATTGACGAATTGAGAGACCAAATCTATCGTGAACTCATGACCTATATGCAAGATTCTCCGGACAATATACAACGTGCTTTGCAACTCCTTTTCATTGCCAAAAGCCTGGAACGCATCGGAGATTTAGCCACAGATATTGCCGAAGATGCCATTTATCTCCACCAATCCAAAGACATTCGACATCATGCTGAAGATGACGAAGAATTCAAAAAACATTGCAGAAAGAAAACCGGTTCCATTACCCAGCAGATAAGAAGCTAAGCTCAGCAGATGAAAACCTAAGCTCAGCAGATGAAAACCTAAGCTCAGCAGATGAAAACCTAAGCTCAGCAGATGAAAAACCTAAGCTCAGCAGATGAAAACCTAAGCTCAGCAGATGAAAAACCTAAGCTCAGCAGATGAAAAACCTAAGCTCAGCAGAACTCACGTATAAGATGCGCTGCAAGCAAATAAGATACGCTGCAAGCAAAGTTTTTTGCCGCGAATAGGCTACTTGATTGTTATTTAGAACTCTCGTATAAGATGCGCTGCAAGCAAAATTTTTTGCCGCGAAGCGGTTTGGGAATAAAGCCTGGGGTTTCTAACCCCAGGTTATGTCAGCTCTTATCGTGTCCTGACGGGACACAGGAACCCTGGCGTTCTACAAAGAGAACTTTTATCTCCGAGAGAATTTCTTTTGCTTCAAATATACAAAAAGAACTTTTATTTCCGATCAAATTTCTTTTGCTTCAAAGCCATTGGAAATGCTCAAAAATGGAATGCAACGTTACGAGAAAGGTTCAAAAATTTTTGTACAACACTATATAATTCATTGTGTTAGGCCTTCATAAATAAAGCTAGTAGGCATACTTTCTTTTTTCTTGCAAAATGGAAGATTCGGTAGTATAATCAAATGGACTTATAGCTTTTTGGGCGATATTAATTTTTTGAGTTATTATTGAAGGCTTATGAAGGATAAGCTAATTTATTTTTGTATATTGTTATACAAAGAGTTACATTGATCATTTTGAATGAAGTTTTCTGCAAAGTGAAAACATGAAAGAAAAATTATCTTCCCTGGGATACCTTAGAATTGCAGTGGTTTCGCCGCAAATGCAAGTGGCGGATGTTGAAGGCAATCGGCAGAAGATTTGTGCTGCCATAGATGAATGCACTGCTCAAAATGCACAACTCATTGTATTTCCTGAGTTATGTGTCACAGGATACACATGTGCGGATCTTTTTTACCAACCACTACTCTTAGAGGCGGCTAGTGAAGCAGTTTTTAAACTAGCAGCCTATAGTGCGCATAGAAAAGTTGCCATTGCCATTGGAGCACCTCTGCTGATTTTTGGCAAATTGTATAATTGTGCAATTTTTATTGCACATGGCAGTATCTTAGGCATTATTCCGAAGACATATTTGCCAAATACTCAAGAATTTTATGAGCAGCGTTGGTTTTCTAGTGAATATGATCGCACCACAGCCGAGATATTATGGCATGGGCATATTGTGCCATTTGGAAAAGACCTTTTGTTTCGAAGTGAGCTAGTACCAGACTGTATCATTGGCATTGAACTTTGCGAAGACCTTTGGGTACCTCATCCACCCAGCAGCGATATGGCATTGCAAGGGGCCACCGTGCTTTTGAATCTATCTGCAAGCAATGAGGTATTAGGCAAGCTAGAATATCGCCGCTTGCTGGTTCAATCTCAATCTGGGCGGTGTATTGCGGCGTATGCGTATGCATCTGCAGGGCCAGGGGAATCCAGCACAGATGTGGTATTTTCAGGACATTCCATGATTGCAGAAAACGGCATGATCTTGGCTCAAACTCAGCGGTTTGAATTTAGCACACAAATTGCAATTGCAGATATAGACATCCAGCGTTTGGTTGTGGAACGGATGAAAAATCGAACATTTTCTCAATCATCAGCTCATGGCGGTGATCTCAGGCTCATTCCATTTCAAACAACTGAAGTGACCACAGAAAAATTGTTGAGAGTAGTTCGTACACGGCCATTTGTTCCGATTCAAATGGAAGAACGGACACAGAAATGCCAAGAAATTTTTTCAATTCAAACAACTGCTCTGGCAAAACGTATGATGGCGATTGGTTGTACAAAAGCTGTTTTAGGGATTTCCGGTGGACTAGATTCCACATTAGCTTTGCTTGTCACCATCAAAGCATTTCAGAAATTACAGCTTGATCTAAAAGGCATCTATGCGATCACTATGCCAGGTTTTGGAACCACACAACATACAAAAAACAATGCAGAAGAACTGCCCGAGCTTTTGGGCGTTGACTTGCGCATCATTCCAATCCAGCCCTCGATTATGCAGCATTTCCAGGACATCAATCATCATGCCGATGTTCATGATATTACCTACGAAAATGCTCAAGCACGCGAACGCACTCAGATCCTTATGGATTTTGCCAATGAAGTAGGCGGAATTGTGATTGGCACTGGTGATCTATCTGAACTAGCATTGGGTTGGTGTACATACAATGGGGATCATATTTCGATGTATGCAGTGAATATTGGGATTCCCAAAACTTTAGTATCATATCTCATTCAATGGTGTGCAGAATGTGAATTCACAAGCCCTGTGTCAGATATTTTGCATGACATCTGTGCTACTCCAGCTTCACCCGAACTACTGCCTTTAAATGCAGATGGCACAACCAATCAAATCACAGAGCAAACTTTGGGGCCCTATATTCTGCATGACTTTTTTCTATATTATGCAATACGATTTGAATATCCACCTCGTAAAATCTATTTTTTGGCATGCCAAACTTTTAGTGAACTGTATACTCCCAAAGAAATCTTGCAGTATCTGAAAGTATTTTATCGCAGATTTTTTGGAAATCAGTTTAAGCGTTCTTGCTTGCCGGATGGTCCTAAAGTCGGGACTGTTGCGCTGTCTCCACGCGGAGATTGGCGCATGCCTAGCGATGCTGTGGCCAATGTATGGCTTGCAGATCTTCAAAAAATAGGAGATGCCCAGAAATAGGATGCAAGCAACAAATTCTCGTGTCAATC
>JAKLHB010000403.1 GCA_022710345.1 Planctomycetota bacterium | reverse complement strand
TTGGATATATGATATTGTCACGCTCTTGAATTTCATCAATCCGCTCTGCATCTTTGATACAGAGCTGCCATGCGAACCAATTTGAACAAATATTTTCGTACTCTTCTAAGGTAAGATCGTACTCAAAAATTTTATTGTCATACGGATTTTGTATGATTTCTGTATGCAAAGTTTTAGGGTCTTGCCCAATGATCAAACTACTTTCAATTTGATTGCTAAGATCAATTTTGGCAGTTTCTGCATATTGATTAAACTGGGCTAAAAGCATTTGACGTTTGCTTTGTTCCAGATGGGCAAACCCTATTTTTTTATTTCTTTCGTAGGCTTGGAGTAAATGTTGCGCTAGAGCGGCATCAAAATTATCTCCGCCGATCTGTGTATATCGAGAGACTGCATAATCCTCAATTTGCAAATCTTGATCAGCTTCTTTCCAATACACTTTATGGATCGAAGCATCCAATGTACCTCCTCCTAGATCAAATACCACAATAATTTTGGGTGTTTGAAAATCAATAAGTACAGAAGGAATCTCGCGTTGTTTGTGTTTATTCAGAAAATCATACAACGCTGCACGTGGTTCATCTAGCAAAATGTTTTTAGGTGTCCCATCATCATTTTGTGTTTTGAAGCCGGCTGCTGCCGCGGCTTGAATTGTGGCAGTGCGTTGGTCACTGTCAAAAGATGCAGGCACAGTGATGATCACATCCTCTGGAAAAAAGCCAAGCTGTTTTTTGGCAGCTTCTGCTAGGTGTTTTAAAATCATGGCTGAAATTTCTGCTGGAGTATAGGTGCGGCCATCAAAAGTAAAAGTTTTATTCGTCCCCATATAACTTTTGACAGACTTTACCACGCGCTCAGTTTGTCGTCCAATCATGGACTTGGCATAATCTCCTACAATTGGAACACCATTTTCACGAAAATACACACACGATGGCAGCAATTCTCTCCGTTGCATGCCGCCACCTGCAATCATCATATCAATCGGAACCACTTTTGGATCAATTTCGTTGGTTCTTGGATTGATTGATCCCCAACAAATCAAAGAGTTGGTAGTCCCTAAATCAATACCAACAAACAAATTTTTTCCCATACTCATCTCCTACTCAAAAAAACGAACACGTTTTCTCCTATCATGTTCTTTGGCCTCAAATTGCCTTAAATTCCAGGAACGATTCTGATGTCGGTGTTGAATATGATCTGTAGCCGCTGACTTTACCCCATTATACATAATATAATGCAAAATAAAATGTTATGCATAAAAGTATAAAAGCTGCGGCTACAGAATTGATGTGACTAGACCTTAAATTTATTCCTCCTCTTAATTCAATGGATCGTTGGCTGTCATACATGAAGCTGCTGTCGTTTTTTTGATTTCTATCACTTTGGGTTTGCTAATGATATGACCTTGATATTGCCATCCAGATGTCAATACCAAGACTTCTTTTTGCTCTATTTCATCTTTGAATTCAGAACCTTCGTATTCGTATTGGTCGGATTCCTTGAGATTGATGGTCAATATTTGGCCAAGTGGCTGGATAGCTTCAATATCACACGATCTTGCAAATTTCATAAACATTCGGATGCTCATTGGAATACTCTCTACTTCAGATGGAAATGTATAATTTAACCTCTTCATATCTTTAAGCCGCTCTTCTGACATGGCAATTTGGTCTAAAAGATTTCCAAAGGATGGAGCATTCATACGTTGAAAAAACAATAAAGTTGCTTCTCGTTTGGCCTCGCTACGGATGATTTCAATCTCAGATTCTAATGTTTCCAATTGCTGATGGGCAATTTCCAAAGCAGTGTGGTAGTTTTCATTTTGTTGCTGCAAAATTGCCAGATTTTGCATGGATGCTGATGTTTCATCTTTTGGCTGCTGTTCTGGACTGAGGGCTTGGGCGATCAATGCGCTCGTATTTTTGATGGTTTCTTGAACGCTGGGGCGAATCAATAAATTACGTTCTTGGCCAATGGCATCTAAAATTTTATTGAGGGTTCGTTGTGCAAATGAAATGTCTGCTTTTTGCAATATGGTTCTTAGATATTGCTTTTCTTTGCGCTCCTCTGGCAATCTTTGCTCCAAGACAACTAAGATGCCCTTTGCATTGATTGGGTTGATTGTTTTCCATAAAATATCTTTGATTTCCTCATATAGACTATGAGGATCTAATAATGATTGCTGCAATAGCTCAGAGTTGCACAAGAGCATTAAATTTTGGGTCATCTTGGTGATATTCTGGACCCAATAAAGGCGGCTTTCTATATGATTGAGCTTGTGGCGGCGTAATTCTTCAATAATATCACAAAAAACTTTTTTGCCTAAAAATCGCTCCATGGCTCTTAAAATTTGCATAGGATGCCACTCATGATGCTCGATGATAGTCTGGATAAAACAATATTCTCTGAGGCAATAAAATTTTCCATAGCAATACTTGGGAATATCTTGGAGTGCTTGGTGCAACAAATCACAAATTTTTGGCCACATAGGCACATCCTTTATAAAACAATAGGGTTGCCATTGCAGGCTTGATATATGTCTATTTCAGAACCAAATTCTTCTAATGTTTGATAAAAGATATTGGTCCTGCCACCATTCTTAGGAAATCCATGCACGAAAATAACTTTTTTAGGTTTATATTTTTGAATGAGTCGTCGGATTCCCTGACAATCTGTATGAGCAGATAATTGGAATGTGGATATATTTGCCTGAACCAGAACATCTGTATTTTGGATATAAAATTTTTTTCCTTGATGCTCTTTCAGTGCATTGAGGCGTTTTCCCGGGCTTTCTTCATCTAAATAACCTGTAAAAAAAATAGCACTTTGTGGATCAGAAAGCATTTTTTGAGCATATTTCGCAGAAAAAGTGTTTTCTTTGAGCATCCCCGAGCTACATAGAATAATGCCGTGGAATGATTCTACGTGTTGGTAAAAATCTGGAGGCGCACGTTGGATGTGCTCATTAAAAATAGGTATCCCATATTTTTCATAGATATCGCTCGCTTGTATGGCTAGACCAGCCACATACACAGAGCATGGAGAAAGACTTCCTGCAAGCATTGCTTCTGCTAAAACTCGGGCTATTTCTTGGGATCTACCTATGGCAAAAGCAGGGATCAAAACTTTGCCATGTTCTAAAACATGAGCAATGTTTCGCACTAAAACCAAGCGTTCTGTATCAACTTGAGATGGTGCAACACGATTGCTATAGCCGTATGTACTTTCTGTGATCAAGACATCCACTTGTAGATGATCTGGCAGGTCTAGAGCAAGTGCCGTACATTGGTCAAAATTAGTAAAATCACCTGTGAACAAAACATGCAAATCTTTTGTTTCCAAAAAGATTGCACAAGCTCCTAAAATATGACCCGATGGAAAAAAAGTAACCTGAATATCGTTTATCCAAAATGGTTCAAATGGTTTTACGATATTGGTTTTAGCAATCGCTTGTTCCAATAAATCTTTTTTGTAATCTGTACAAGCAATGCTCTCTTCTCGTGCATTATTGAGGAGCAGACTTAAAAGATCGAGCGTCGCAGCAGTTGCATAAATAGGGACTCCTCCTGCATGTTGGGCAACCCATGGCAAACAGCCAGTATGGTCTAAATGTGCATGAGAGAGTAAAATAGCAGAAAGTTCCCAAAGTCCATCCAATACATTATTTTGGTATAATATTTCATATTCAGGATAAGCCAGCTCATCCTGAAATCGAACCCCAGCGTCTAGCAAGATTTTTTGGTCTTCGAGTTGCAAAAAATACGAGCTAGCACCAATTTCATCTCCACCACCCACTGGCCAAAATATGTTGGTCATCGAGTGTGTGTTGAACGACATATCTTTTTATTTTTATAATAGTTACAAATTTTAAAAATTGATTGCAAAATTCTAAAAACATAAGTTGATTTATTTTAACTATTTTTTGAAATTTGTCAATTGTTTTTTTTTGCAAAGAAAAGCATTTGCTGTTCTCTATGAAATATTGTTCTTTTGATGAATGCCACGAAAATTTTGTTATATTTTGGAGAATGTCGGAATCGCAAGTATTGAACCTACATTCCGCAGGCTAAAGGCCAAAAATTCTTATTTTTCAAAATTTTGTAAAAAAAGAGTTGAGTTTTGGTAA
>JAKLHB010000402.1 GCA_022710345.1 Planctomycetota bacterium | reverse complement strand
CAGAAATTGCCGAAACTCCATTGCAGAAAGCGCAGCCTATTCAACAACACCAAATGGCACATAGATTAGTCATTCCAAATAAACCAAATATTCCTCCACCGCAAAGCCAGCAACCTGAATTCACCACAACAACCTCATCAGGAATGAAATTGATAGATTTATCCAGTATGAGCGAAATGGAAACACGCCGGGTGGAAATCGAGGATGCCCAAAAAATCATTGGCAGGCTTCACTCTGCTGCAGCAGCCAAAGAATCCCGCATTCCTGCAAGTAAAATCGAAACGGTCCCGCTCACACAAATTCGCAAGGCTATTGCCAAACGTATGGCATTGTCCAAGCAGAATATCCCACATGTCACAGTATTTGAAGAAGTCGAGGTATCCAAATTAGTCGAGCTACGAAAAAACCAAAAATTAAGATTTGCAGAAGACCATGGAATTTCCTTAACGTATATACCATTCGTGATTAAAGCCCTGATCATAGCTTTGAAAAAACATCCTGTCATCAACAGCCAATTGGATATGGAACACGGAGCCATAGTGTATAAATATATGTACAATATTGGGATTGCTGTGGATACACCAGATGGGCTTATGGTGCCCGTGATCCGCAATGCAGACCAAAAAAACATTCCTGAATTAGCAAAAGAAATCAATGACTTAGCAAGCAGAGCTCGAAATCGAGAATTAGAGCTTGAAGAAATGAAGCACGGTACATTTTCAATCACAAACTATGGCGGCATTGCAGGTTTGCATTCGGTGCCGATCATCAACTATCCTGAGGTTGGCATACTAGGCATTGGCCGGGTTCGAGAGCAGCCTATTGTGCAGCAAGGCAAAGTTGTTCCAGGCAACGTGATGCCTCTTTCTCTTTCAGTTGACCACAGAGCAGTGGATGGTGGAGAAGCATCCAAATTTTTACAAATCATTGTGCTTCAATTACAAGATCCGGTCGGCCTTTGTTTAAGTTAACAAGCATTGTTTGAAAATTTTGTTATAGCGGAGAATTTCTATGCATCGCAAAGCTGGATTTACTTTGATGGAATTGATCATTGTGGTAGCATTGATTGGCCTTTTGCTTTCACTCGCTATCCCTGCTTTTTTGAACAGCCGTCGTCAGGCCAATGAATCTGCAGCAATCAATCAACTGAGGATGATTGCAGTGATTCAACATGAATTTCGTACAAAAGCCATGGTTGATCAAGATAATGATACATTTGGGGAATTTGGCCTTTTGGGCGAACTCACTGGTTTAGTGACCATCCGCACCATGTCCTCAAAACAAATTTTTATTTCTCAAGTTGTTGGCCCTAAAAGCAATACAAACTATGGTGAAAAAGATGGCTATTATTTTCAACTTTTTTTGCCTGGTGCATTAGGGACTGTGACAGACAATGGCCATACGAATCCTCTCAGTGTTGCGGACAATGCGAATCCACAAGAAAATAAATTCCGCTGCTATGCCTGGCCCAAAGAAGCAGGAAAGAGTGGAAATCGTGTTTTTGTGGTAGATCAGTCTGGAAATGTCTATGCCGCATCCAATACACGAACAGGCGCATTTATTTATTCTGGCACGACAAGCAAGCCAGGATATAACGCAGCCAGCCCATCAGGAGATACCGTTCAATTTGGAAGTGATATCCGCATTGGAACTTCCAATGATGGGCAATCCTGGACAGGACTATAAAAATCTTGGACAGGATTATAGAAATCTTGGATAGGGGTGTAGAAATTTTGGACTTTGCCGGCTACATTTACTTTCTTTGCTGTTTCTTTGCAAGGCTAGAAATGAACCGAAGGACCAATGTTTTCTTGAGTTATCCTAAAAACATTAAAAATATGCCTATCCATTTAGGCATATTTTTTGCATAAGCACCCAAGAGAGGGTGCAAACCATGTTCATCGCGGCACGAGATAGCTGATTTTTCAGCATGCATTGAATCAAAGCAAGCAAAATTTTGTGCAAAAAAAAACTAGCAGTGTCAAGCGAATTTGGCAGAAACTTTGCCATTTTGCTCGAAAGTACCTTGGTTATCCCTCAGCAGAAACGGTACTTTATCCCAAAGGAATGCTTATGCAAAAAATAGGCGTAATTTATAATCCCAATGCGGGTGCAAATAAATATCATCCTGAACGTAAAGCTAATCTAGAAAAAATATTAGGAACTCGTGGAATCCTTCGAGAAACCCTGCAAAAAGACAATTTGGAGCGTGTGCTTCAAGAGTTACATGATGAAAAAATAGACATCCTTGCCATGAGCGGTGGAGACGGAACCAATCAATGCGTTTTGACTAAATTATGCAATATCTATCGTCAAGAACCATTGCCTCATATTTTGTTGCTCAGAGGCGGAACCATGAACCTCTTGGAAACATCTCTGAAAATGTATGGTACTCCTGAAGAACGCCTTTACAGAATGGTACAATACTTACAAACAGGTGAATATCCATTGATTTCCCATACCTTACTACAAGTCAATCATAAATTTGGTTTTATTTTTGGCAATGGCGTAGTAGCCAATTTTATGCGAGAGTACTATCAAGGCGGCAAAACAGGGGCCTTGAAAATCATCAAAATGCTATGCAAGATCGTGACCTCCACAATCACTGGCAATCGCTATGTACGTAAATTATTTCACCCCATTCGCGCTCGTGTCCAAGTAGGACAAGAGCGGCTTCCTCAAACTGAATTCACAGGCATTATGGCTGCTACAGAGCCAGAATGCGGGCTTGGATTTAAGCCATTCTACCGCGCCCGTGAAGAGCAAGGAAAACTACATTTTCTAGCCTTTCGGATGACCCCGGGCGAACTCATCAAAAACTTATTTCGAATTTGGATGGGTAAAAAACTAAACAGCAAATGTGTTTATGATCTAGTTACAGACAAAGTCGTGATTCAACCCTTTGATCCAAACTGCTATACCGTAGATGGCGAAATGTTGAATTGCACAAAGCGAATCGAACTTTCGCCTGGGCCCATTGCCCAGGTCGTTGCTATTTAGGCAATGCGCTAGGCATCCAGATCCCAACCACAAGCGTCTGGCCGTAGATGAATCCACAAATTAAAAAACCCCGAATGACTCGGGGTTTTTTAATTTGCATTGCCTATTTTCTAGGCAACTTACCAATGCCATAAAGAGAAGATACCAAAATTCCTTGTGCAGTTTTATATGAATTTTCGATCAACTCTGCTTTTTGAAAGTATTGATTCAACAACGTGGTCAATGATTGAGCACAAAAAAAATGAAGGTGGTCTAGGTTGGAATATTCTTCTTTGCCAGATGGGACTTCTACAAGCAATATCCCGTGTGGTTTTAAAATAAACACGATTTTTTGTAATACATCCGTTAGCAAAGCAAGATGTTCTAATGTGTGGAATGAAATGACTGCATCAAATTTATTTGGAGCCAATTCTAGTTTTTCAAACATATAAGGCAAGATATTCACCTGAAGCTGCTGAATGCCCTGCTCAGCAATAGCACGGTTCATCTCGCAGCCTGATGCATCATGACCTTGTTCCATCAATGCTTTTAATAGCATGCCTTCAGAACAACCAATTTCAAAAATACATTTCTGCCCATTATCAGATAAAATCCCACTTCGATGAAGTATAGCAAAACGACTTTCGAGGTATTGTTGCCACTGAGGCCCTTGTTTCATTTCTTGAATTCCCTGATGATTTCGTTCTTGTATCCAATACTGAAATTTAGAATACAACAGGCTTAGAATGCGCTTTTTAGGCTGCTTTCTTGCATAGACATGGCCGCATACCTGGCAGCGATCCAATTCAGTATAAATATTTTTCGCTTCTAGCTTGGCTGCATTGCCGCAAATTGGACAAGTAGAAAGCACTTTTGTAAAAAATGGAAGCTTATACAAAAAAGATATATTTTGTAGTGTGAGCCGTGTCCAGACTTTGCGGAACAAAGAAGCAAAGTGCGTCCAAAGTTTTTTGAAAAATGCCAAATGCATTGAGCCTCCTGCAGTTTGAGAATATCGAACAAAAACGAATCCATCCGGTGGATTTTTAGAAATTCTAACTTGTTGTGCTAGAATAGCACTAAAAAAGATCTTAATCTGTATCAATCAAAAAAAATAAAAAAAATTCGCTCGGAAATAAAAGTTCTCTTTGATAGAATGCCAGGTTTTCCTGTGTCCCGTCAGGACACGATAA
>JAKLHB010000401.1 GCA_022710345.1 Planctomycetota bacterium | reverse complement strand
AGGCAAGCCCGGCTCATGGACTAATCTCAAAGATGCAATGCTTGGATTGCTCACGTTGTTTGGTGCAACAACGGCTTCAGTACCAACATTGGCAGTTTCAACTCCAGCAACAGCAACGCCAAAACCTGCATCGCCTCCAATGAGTGTAGAACAGCAACTAGATGGCTTGCTTCATTCAACAGGTAGCCCAGTATCCCCAGTAACTGGGCCAGCAACCCCAGCAACTGGGCCAAATCCCTTCTGGCAAGCTCAATTGAAACTCAATGACCTGATTCCGGCTTTGGCCAAGGTCCACGATCCCAAACTTTGGTTTGCGTTGTTTTTGCTCCAGTTATTGCTCTTGCGCTATGGATACATCAATCCTACACCTGAAACGCATTCCATCAGTCATGTCACACGGCAAATCAATGAATTTTGGCAGCTTTGGTTGAGCCTCCAAGGGCATTCTTTGGATGTGCTGAGGGTCATCACAGAAACCTTAGAACAATTCAGGTAACCCATTGATTTTGAAGTGGATGCAGGTATTTTTGTTCAATAGGCTATGGCTATGGATTTTTTACACAAAAATCCATAGCCTATTGCTTTTTTAGACCACAAATCCTAGAATAGGATGCAAAGAAAATCAACCTTTTTCAAGAGGGTTTCCATGAAAATCTACCTAATTTTGTCTGTTTTTTTCTGTCTAGAGCTTTGGGGTGATACGGTTTATTTTGTGAATGGGGCATCTGAATCCAATGTGACCGTGATCGCGGATACATATCAAAAAATTGCATTTGAAACTGCGGATGGTGAAACTGTGGAACGACCAGCGCCACAAGTCCTACGGGTGGAATATGCAGATGCACCTGTGGTTTTCTTAGATGGATTGAATGCTTTGAGCCGTAGGGAATACGCGAATGCAGTGCAATGGTTGGAAGAATCTTTGATCGTTGCGCAAAAGCCGCCTGTGGTGCGCAGTTGGATTCAAGACTATGCTGCATTTTATCAGGGACGCGCCTATCATGGCCTGGGCCAGCAAACTCGTGATCCTGACAAGTATCGCATGGCCATTGCTGCGTATAATAAAGCGCTTGCGGCCAATGCGAATACAAAATTTTTATTGTATATCTATTATCATAAAGCTCAGCTATGGATAGTTTTAGAAGATATTAACCAGGCTAAAGCTGAATTGATTCAGTTGAGTTTGGCTGTGCAAAAAATATCTGCGCCAGGCCGGTGGATTTTTGACTTGGCGATGTTGCAAGGAGATGTTGCGGCTCGTGAGCAAAGTTATAAAGAAGCCCAAAAATGCTACATGGCTGCTCAAAAATGGGCCATTCAGGAAAAGCGCGTGCATGAAATGCTTTCCACTGTCCAAAGCATTGGGAATCTTGCAATTTTGCAAAAGGATTTTGCAGGCGCAGAAGCGTATTTTCAAAAAGCTAAGCAAGATTTTGCTGAATATAAAGATGTGGAGGCGTATGTCAAAAATGGGCTGGCACTTTGCTATTTTCATCAAGAAAAGTACATTCAGGCACGTCAATTAGCTTTGGAGGTATTTCTAAAATCGTCCAATGCAGCCCAGCAGCCTATGGCATTGTTTATTTTAGTGCAATGCTATGAAAAACTCAAAGATAAAGAAAAAAATGCAGCATTTGCAGCCCAAATGTATTATGATTTGCTAGAGTCTGTGGATGTTGAGCAAACATGGATTGGCCAGGTTTCTAAATAAATATGCAAAATAGTGAACTTAATCCTTTATCAAATAAAGAATTGCGACAAAATTATATTTACCTTGGGCTTTTCATTATGATTTGCTTGCTTTTGTGCACCAACATTGCTTTAATAATCGTGGCCCGGCATCAAAACGCAAAACTTCAACAATGCTACCAAGAAAAAAAAGAGCGTGCCGCTGCCTTAAAAAGTCAAATGATGTCGCAAATCGCAGATTGGCAACGAGAATTGAGTATTTATCCACACCTGGAGGCAGCATTGGAAGAAATTTTGTTGGGCAATGTTGTAAAAACAGAAGAAATGTTGCAATATATTACCATAGAAGGCCATACTTCGCCCATTGCTTTGTATTTTAGAGGAATGATCCATCACCAGTTAGGAAACTATTCTATTGCTTTGGAAGAGTTGAACTTGTATTTAGCCCAAGTACCGCATTCTGCGTATGCTCGTTGGCGTAGAAGTCTGCTGCTTTTAAAAGAAAACCGCATTGCAGAAGCAATCTTAGACTTACAAGAATTGCTGGAATATAGTCCTGATTTTCCAGGAGCAGCGGAGCAACTTAAAAAACTTCAAGAAAAATAAAATTTGGAGAAATTTTTATGTGCAATTCGCAAACTTGCTGTTCTGAGCCTCAAACTTGTTGTCCTAAATTCAACCCAGAAGGCTGGGACGATAAAGAAATTTCTTGGGATCAAAAAAAGTTCATCAAAGATCGTGTTCGCAGCTTCTTCCACATTCCACTCAACTTTGGCGCAGTGATGCAAAGAAATATGGCAAAGATTCAAGCCAGCCAAGCACACGATAAGCCTATGGAAATGTTGGTATTGAGTGATGAAAATTCGCTTTGGGGTGCTGATGTGTATCTCGAAGTGAACAAAGATGTCCCAGGCGCTTGCATGACCACAATCAGTGGCACATTCATTGCCAAAGTCTTTGAAGGTCCATATAAAGATGTGCCTAAGTGGATGGCCACCATGCAAGAACATATCAAAGCAAAGGGTAAAGAGCTGAAAAAAATCTATACCTACTACACCACATGCCCTAAGTGTGCCAAATTGTATGGCAAAAATTATGTTGTTTTATTAGCGCAAGTTTAAAGAATAAGAGAATTAGCCTGGCCCAAGTCATGGGCCAGGCGCAACTGCAGAATTCATCAACTTGGAAATTTTATGACCACTTCATTTCAATTCACTGTCACAGGAACCGATTCGTCAGGAACTCGTGCTCGCACAGGCAAAGTTGAAACCGCGCATGGTTCTTTTGAAACTCCTGTATTCATGCCAGTAGGGACACGGGCTGTTGTTAAGACTATGTCCCCAAGAGATTTAAAAGATACTGGAACAAAGATATTGTTGGGCAACACATACCATTTAGCAGTTCGCCCCGGCGAAAAACATATCGAAAAGTTTGGCAAACTCCATAAATTTATGGCTTGGGATGGCCCTATTTTAACAGATAGCGGAGGCTTCCAAGTTTTTTCGCTGGCTGACCTTCGTAAACTCAATGATGATGGTGTTACGTTCCGCTCGCACGTGAATGGGGATATTTATACTTTTACGCCAGAAAGAGTCTTGGAAATCCAGCAATCATTGGGTTCTGATATCATGATGCCCCTAGATCAATGCTTGGGCTGGCCATGTACATACGAGGATGCTCAGGCTGCTGCAGTTCGCAGCTTAGCATGGCTCAAACGCTCTGTTCAGGTGCCTCTTCCTCCTGATCAGGCCTTGTTTGGAATTGTCCAAGGCAGTGTGTATCCAGATTTACGAAAAATGTATGCTGAGGAAATGTTGCCTTTGAATTTAGCAGGTCATTCTATTGGAGGACTTGCGGTTGGAGAACCTAAGGAAGCAATGTTTGAGATGATTTCCTTGGTGAATGAAATTTTGCCTTGGCACAAACCCCGGTATCTTATGGGCGTAGGATCGCCTCAAGATATCGTGATGGCTGTGAGCCGTGGAGTGGATATGTTTGACTGTGTGATGCCCACCAGGAATGCACGAAGTGGTGGAGTATTCACTTGGGATGGGAAGATGCAAATCAGAAATTCGCGCCATAGTGAAAGTTTAGAACCATTGGATCAACGTTGTTCCTGCTATTGCTGTCGTACATTCACCCGTGGCTATTTGCATCATCTCTTTTCAAAAAAAGTAGAAGAAATTTTAGGTTTGACTTTACTGACTTTGCATAACATTACTTTTTACCATAGTTTGACAAAAACTATACGTGAAACCATTCAAAATGGGCAATTCACAGAATTTAGTCGTGATTTTTTAGAGCGATATCGAAAGGCATCCGAGACTGAAGAAGAGTAGCCCTGTTTTGAAGTGTTTTGCTCAATGATATGTCTTTTTGGAATGATCTTCCTTCGTATGCGGACGTAGTGGCGGCCAACCCGGTCGTCCATAGCTTCCTCAAAACTAGCAACTTGGATAAATGGTAGTTCTCATGGTTGTTTATTTAGCACTCGAAGCAATCAATGATAAA
>JAKLHB010000400.1 GCA_022710345.1 Planctomycetota bacterium | reverse complement strand
TTCTATCTGTTGCATAGTTTTATCTCCAGCATTTTTGCTTGATCTCGTATGCTTGTAAAATTTTTTCCAGAATCTGCCATTGGTGTTCTGGGGTGTTTTGTGCTAGCTTAGCATGTCCCAAGGCGATCATTTGGGAAATCGAAGGATCATGCCGCAGTATCTTCTGGAGTTGGTCCACTAGGCTCGCAGGATTGGCCAAATCAACCAACAATCCTGCATCTCCAACCTGGTCTCGTAGCCCTGGCAAGTCCGAATATATGACAGGGCAACCCAAAGCAAATGCCTCTAACGGCGGAATATTGGTGGGGCCAAAATAGGTCGGCATGACTAAAGCCAATGCCTGACGATAGAGGTATGGCATTTCTTGGTTCGCTACCAAACCTAAATAAAAGACTTGATCACGAATGTTCAGTCTTTCAGCATCATTTAGGATATGCTGAAGATTTCCATGATCTGCTCCACAGAATACAGCGTTTACTTTTGTACTGAGCTGTTCTTTGAGTATTTTCAATGCTTCTAAGATATAGATATGATTTTTATGCGGCCAAAATTGTGCTGGATAAAAAATGTAAGGGCCTGGAATCTTGTATTTTTCTGGGATTGAAATATAGTGCTGTTGGTATTCTTGCTCTGTGGTCCGGCTATGTTCACCTGGCAAAAATGGCAAAACCACCACACGATCTGGATCAACAGCATACCTTCGTACTAAATTTTCCTTGCCCAGAACAGAATCTACCACAATTGCAACTGCCTTTGGCAAAGCTTTATGAAAAAGATTTTCTCTTTGTTGAAAGTTTCGGCCCCATCCTACTTCAGGAAATTCAGGAAAATCTCTGTGGCAGAGATCCCACACAGTAAAAATATAATTGTGCTGAAATGTAAAGAGTGCAAAGTACGATGGAGCCAAAAAATATACTAGATCAATGTGATGGGCATCGAGTGTTTTATCCCAGGCACTGACCCATTTCAAGTGTGCGAACTTCCGAGCGTAGCTTGCTAATCTGTGGTGGATACCAAAGGAAAAATATTGCGCAGGTATTGTGTATTTTTGAAGGATTTCTAAATTTTTATGCTTGTTAGTTAAAATGATCCATTCGTATGGTCCAGTGCGCTTTGCATTCAGCAATTCAATCATGCTCAAAGCATATTGAAATCCACCACCATCGTGGAGTTCTTGTTCTAGGACAATTGCAATTTTCATAAAATTCTCACGTTCCAGCAGATTTGTAGTTGCATGCTTTAGGTATAGATGCAGAAACATACGCAATACATTATATTATAAGCTTTTAAATAAGCGATCGGCTGCGAGCATTGTTGCTAAAACTCATGGACAGACTAAGGCTTTTTCGAGCATGAAGTTGATTTGCTTATCCAATGGTCTTTCGCAGGGCTTGGATATGCTCAGGCGTGGTGCCACAGCAACCTCCAATGATGCCCACACCTATTTTGAGGAATTCTTGGGCATGGGTTGCCATATATTCGGGAGTTTCTGGATAGACTAGAGTTTGTCCTTGAACTTGCGGTAATCCAGCATTAGGTTGCATGATGAGAGGCAGTAAAGTATATTTTTTGAATTCGTTTGCAATCTGAATCATTGCAGCGGTGCCATTGCCACAATTTGACCCAATAATGTCAGCACCCGCAAGCTGAAGTCTTTCACAGCAAGTGCGAATGTTATTTCCCATGGTTGTAAAAAAGCCACGTTTGCCATGCTGGAATGTCATGGTAGCCATGATAGGAATAGATGCACAACTATGGCGAGCAGCTTGAATTGCTAGCACTGCTTCTTCGATGTCGCTCATAGTCTCCATGCAGAAAAGATCTACACCTGCTTGAACCAAGGCAGACATTTGCGCTGCAAAACTTTCATAAACCGCTTGTGGTTCTGTATCTCCATAAGGTTTGATGAGTTTTCCAGATGGCCCAATTGATCCAGCAATGAGGGCCTTGCCTTGCACAGCTTTTTGTACGGCTAACACACCACCATAGTTAATGTCCTTGATCTGAGACTCTAATCCATACGCGGTTAGCTTCAAAAAAGATGCTCCAAAGGTATTTGTTTGAACAATATCCGCCCCTGCTATCAGATAACGTTGTGTTAAATTTGTAAGTATTTGCGGTTGATGGAGATTCCACAATTCTGG
Organism: Planctomycetota bacterium; assembly: GCA_022710345.1. Taxonomy (GTDB): domain Bacteria; phylum Planctomycetota; class Uabimicrobiia; order Uabimicrobiales; family JABWCH01; genus JAKLHB01. The sequence continues at coordinate 2,057 of JAKLHB010000400.1, read as the reverse complement.
ACATTCACCTGTCTTAAGGCCTTGGGCCATCAGCATGGTGCCGGTTGCCCCATCACAAAGCAAAGTTTTCTTTTGTTGAAGCAAAGCTAAAACAGACATGATGCCCAACCTTTTGCAAAAAACATAAGCGCCTATATTCATAAGCGCTTAGTAGATAATATTTTATAATTGCATATTATAAAAATTTCGGAAAATAGAGAGAGGAAATTTAGCATAACTTAAAAAATTATATAATATGGTATTCATCAACGCAACAAAATTTTTTATCTTGGAAATAATTGTAGTTATAAAATAATATAACTATTTAATCTTCAATAAATTAAATAAAATATATTAAGATTATTGGTACCCCATAATTCCAATCAAATGATCTTAATTTTTGCTTCAATGATAAAATTTTTCTTGCATTATGCAGTGCATTTTATCTATAATAAAAATGTTATGGCTAGGGCCGCCACAAGCAAGATTGTACTAAAGGACGTTTTTATTGAAACAATGCTGTACGTTTGTTTTGGAAGGCTTCAATTTTCGTTGTTTGATTGGAAAATCAAAAATAAAGCAAAATTTGAGCCTTATAAACTGCATGGAAGGAGAGGCTGTTCCTGTTGAATTGCAGGGAATGCACAAAAAATCTTATGAATATGGGTGTGTTGCATTATGGTTGGATTGACACATTGACGTTGCAGCATGCGGCTCATGCACGGTTCCCTAAATTATTATCAGGTTCTGAGTGTATTTTGCAGCATCATGAGGTAACCCAGCAGACATTTTTGAAGGTACAGGAACATATTTTTCCAGTTGTGCCTGCCAATGTTAGAGATCACTCTTGTTTAGAAGATCTCCTGGTCCAAGGGCTGGCTCACTTGGTTTGGTTTTTAGCTATTCCAGAGTCTAAACCTGACCAGGTGCTCTTGCAGATACATCGTTTTTCTACGCGCTATACTTCTATGCTGCCTATGGATATTGGTATTTCTGAAGAACTATGTAAATCTGTGCAAGCGCGCTCTACTCAAGCAAAGACTATACCACAGATACTGGATTGGTTACTAAACCAAATTTATATTCCGCATGGTTTTTTGGAAAACCAAGGCTATTGCTTTCTTTCTCCAGGTGGGCAAACTATTGCTGGCGCGCCTTTGTTATGCCATTTGCATGGAATGAGTATTGCTGCTGGAATTCAGCTCAAAAACCAATGTTTGGAAATTGTAGAAATCACTGGTCTGCGAAAAGATTGTAGTCAGGCACAGATTGTGCTTGTGCAGGTACCCTTGCGTATGCGTATGCTTCCTCATGTTGAACCGTGTTGTCCTGAAATTAGACGTTTTATGGATACCTTAGCACAAGCCAATAGTCATTATATGGACATCTGGGCGCAATACAATGAACTAGAACAAAAAGTATTATGGAATCGGGCAAGCCAAGTGGGGTATTTTGCGTATGATGAATGCTCTATATATCAAGGCCAATACCATTTTCATCTACTTCATGCAGAACGAGATTTAATCAAGATCCAAGAAGCTAATGAAGACAATGACTTGGAATTAGAAGCACGAGAAGAGCCAGCAGAAGAATGGATTGGACAAAGTTCTATGGAGTCTTTCTCTCTTCTAAAAAGCCCTCCTTTTATGGGCAAAATTCTATGGGAACAGACTGATTTTGATTTGGGCATCTTAGTTTTAGAACCTATTCGAGAAGAAGAAATGTTCGCCGTTGCTCCGCCTAAATCAGGGTATTTGGGATATGCTATCTATGGAGATCAACGTAGGTTTGAACGTCGTCATCATGCAGAGATGAAAATTCGCATGGGGACATGTCCGATGCCACAACTACGCTTCTTATTAGAAGGCCAATGGTCATCTTGTGGTAAATTTCGTGGAATTGCCCCACAATCTCCAGCATGGAATCAAGAATTTGGTTACTTAAATTCTACCCAGATTGAGGCAATCCGCATTGCCTTAAATACTCCAGATATTGCGTTGATCCAAGGGCCGCCGGGCACAGGGAAAACAACTGTAATTGCGGGCTTTGTTTCTCGGTTAGCTGAGCTCATGGACCCC
>JAKLHB010000040.1 GCA_022710345.1 Planctomycetota bacterium | reverse complement strand
TGTCAGCAGCCGAAGCCTGTTCGTTATGAAAAAGCTTTCGACGGATTGTATCCTGTTGAAATAAAAACGATCAACAAAAAAATAGCCGATATGGTAAGTAAGTTAATCAAAAAATGAGCTACGCTTAGTTGCGTAGCTCATTTTCTTTAATATCCAATCTTAGGCCATAGTTCACGAACATCAATTTTAGGAACTTTGCGCGTGAAATGTAGGCCTAAATCGGGCCGATCTGTGAAAAAACCATCCGCACCCCATAACAGTAGCCAGCGCATCTGCCAAGATTTGTTGATGGTGTAAAAGTATGTCAACAATCCTTTTTTATGGGCTGGCCCAATGATTCGCGGGTGGGCTATTGAGCCTACTGCATGACCAAATTCTTGGGCATCTTTTTGCAATTTTTCCATACCTTGCTGCCGATACATCACAGCATTCATCAAATATGAGCGCGGAATTTCCGGAGTTATTTGTTTGAATTGCTTGACGCTATTGAGATTGAACGATTCAAAAATGATGGGTCGTGCGGCTTGTCCTTGTGCAGTGATCCAACCTTTTTGCTTCAATAACTCCACGATTTCCGCTTCAATTCCAGGATATAGCTCAGGGCATTTAGTTTCCACATATAACCCTGTGCTCGAATTTCCTTGAGTTACAATATCAACCAGTTCTTCAAACTTAAGGATTGGGAGCCCCACAAATGTGGGTCTAGCTCTTTCTGGAAATTTTTGGTTAAACCAGGTACCTGTATCCAGTTTTTGCAATTCTGCCCAGGTGAATTTGCCAATTGGGTCTTGCTGCCGATCTGGGTATACTTCGGCTACATTGGTGGTACGCTCTAAGGTATCGTCATGAAAGGCAATGAGGACATTGTCTTTAGTGCGTTGGACATCCATTTCCACATAATCCGGAGACATGGCCATAGCCAATAAGTAGGCCGGACGTGTGGTCTCTGGTGCCCAATAGGAGGCTCCACGATGCGCAACTGTTGCTGGGTGTATAATCCCATGTTGGGCCGCAATTTTTTTTCCATTCATGTCTGGTACCCCCAAAATGAGCAACGATAAAACTATCAAAATAATCAAGGAAACAAAAATCCATTTAAAATATTTTTTTGATTTCATTTTCGTTATATTGAATATTTTGGAATATTATAAAAAATAATACCCAAGCAAACTAATTTTTCAATCAGTACCTGGGTATCTCAATATCTTCACACAAACATCCATAGTTTTATTTATGGCTGTGTGTATAACAAGATATTTTGCAATTTTGTTATGCACACAGCCATAACGCCATCGGCTACAAGCTTTTATTATGAGAGATTGGCAAAATTTAAATCGAGCAAAGCGCACGATTGGCTAAACGAGATTTGATTTCGCCAGCGCGTTCATAATTTTCCTGTAATAGCGCTAAAAAATAATCTTGGTATAATGATGGCAATTCTTGTTTGAGCCACTCAGATGTGTCTTTATTCACAGAAAACCATAGGCGGTTCTCTAAGAAAATAGGATATGCCAACTTAAGTGTGAGATAAAAAGTGTCTATATAATCTGCCATCTCTGCCCATTGACGGCTATCGCCAGATTGCAAGACTTTCTGGATATGCTTGAGGCAGAGGTACGGAAGATTTTCCTGAAAGCTTAGAATTTGCTTGCCAAAATATTCTAAATCAATGCTATTTTGCTCACGTCGTGCTCGTGTCATTCCATAGATATAGTGCGCAAGCTGAAACAATGCTATGTATGTATTTTGATGAGCCAGATGTCGAATCCGGAATAAATCTCGAGTGAGTTGATAGAGCAAGCGGCTATACGCACTCTCTTTATAATGGTTGACATATTGCCCTACCGAACGTTCCAATTCTACCTCCAATAGACCAGGGTCTTCAAATTCTTGAATTGGAACCTCGACCACGTCTCGGAATTCTTTTTGAGCAAGTTGATTTATTTTTTCCCAGGATAATGTTTGGTCCAATGGGGTAATTTTCACAAATACGGGCTCAAATACCTCGGGCAAAATAAGACGGCCTTCTCTGATCTCCTGATCCAAAGCTTCTTTTAATCCAATTCCATCAATGTCTATGGATTGGACAAGTCGCTTTTCCTGGGTGCCCGCTCTATCTTGATAAAACAGAGCTCGCCCGCGAGATTGTTCTAAATTCCCAATGGTAAATTTTAAGATATATGCGCTCATGATGTTCCTCGGTATTTCCCTATTGTTGAAAACTCGTACCTTATGATTATATTGTACCATAAAAAAATAAAAAAAACAAACAGGCAAATTTTTTTGAGATTTTTTCTCAAGTTAAGAGACTTTTTTGAATTGATCTGGATCTGTGTTTGTAGGTCGTGGCTGATTTGTGCTTTTCATCGCACCGTTTTTAGGGAAAAAAATTCTTTGATACAGAAGTCCCATTGTTGGCATACTAGTGAATAGTTTGAGAAACAACTGGGGATAGGACACAGGTTCCACTGTTCGTCCTTCCTGAATTTTTCTTAAAAAAAATGAGCAAACAATGTACCGTAATAGGCCACTCATCACAAATAGAATAGGATAAGCCATGCCAAAGCGGATAGCCAACCCGCCTAGCATCCCTCCAATAAAAATTGCAATTCCATTCAGCACATTGTAATATGAAATATATTCTAAGCGATGCTCTCGATCTGTGAGATCGAAATTAATATTAAAAGCTGCGATTTCAAACCCTGCCCATATAAATCCTGCATAAGCCTGAATTGCCAAAAAATACCATAATGTCCCCTGGAAGAACCAAAACATGGGGACAAGTGGCATCAAAAAACCAGTAGCGACCAAGACTTTTTTCGTCCCAAATTGATCACATAGTTTGCCCCAATAGGGTAAAAATAAGCATTTCACGAGCACAGCAGTTGCATTGATAAGCCCATACGTAAAGTAGTCTATGCTCAGCACTTTGAGCATATACGGAGCAAAATATGGGGCTGAGCAGTAAATGGCAATGTTCATCAAGCACATAAAGAGCACAAAGGAACCATAATCTGTAGAATTTAAATGAGATAGAAATTTCCAGAAATGTTTTTCTGGCATAGGTGGAGCCACATAAGGCGGCTCGTATTTTTTCCAAAGAAAAAAACAAGAAAGCAACCTTGCAAAAAAAGCAATGCAAAAAATTGTTACAAATCCCCAATATTCTGTTTCTGCAGAATGGCTAAATTGTTTTAAGATAAATCCACCTAATAACATCGAGCTAAATGAAGCAATTTCCATCAATTTATTTCTACGGCCAAAATACGACCCCCGCATGGATGATGGTACAAGATCACCCATCCAACTATTCCAAATGGGACCGATCAGCATGCCTGCAACCCAATATAGCGAAGTAAACATCAGTAAATACAATGTGTTATGTGAAGAAGCAAAAAATATTAATATGATGGGAATGTACATCAAGGCTTGCCAAAAGGCACCCAAACAAACAGCAATTTGTCTGGAATGCATAGCAATCATCAAATGCTGAGAAAAAAGTTGCACTAGGGAGCCAAGAACTTGTGGCAATGTCCCAAGCAATCCCAGCTCCCAATCTTGTGCTTTCAAAAACACAGCATAAGCAGCAAAAGAACTGCTGCCAATTCCCACTTTGATAGAATAAAAAACTCCATCAATGATCGAATAGACAAGACTCTTTTTCACTTTTTGGTCATCGTTTAATATGTCCATAACTGTCTTCAATACAAGTCATTATATGCAAAAAAAATCAAATTAATTATTTTGTAACAACGCAAAATAAATGTAGCATATTTCTAGCATTTCCTTTCAAATCTTGCAAATCAAAAAAATGAGCATTTTATCGCAAAATTTTCTCGATTTGCGTTGCCACCATGCTATAATGAATTGACATACCTAATATGTTGTTGCCATCCCAGAGAAATTCTTGTAAAGAGAGGAACCATAATGGGGCAATCAGAGTTTTTCACTGTAGATCAAGTTTTAAAAGAATTGCAAATTGATCGCGAAAGATTAACACAACTGATTCGAGAAGGCGAAATTACTGCCTATCCATCAGAAGCTGGAAAGTTTAAATTTCTAAAATCTGATGTTCTGGACTACAAAGCCAGAATCATGGGCCAAGATACCATTTCTGTGCATGAAAATGATGTGGAATTGCTCGACCAAATTGCAAGCGAATCTGAAGTTATCCCACCAGAGCCAGACACCATCATAGAAGATAAAGATTTGCAACCCTTATTAAGTATGGGCAGCGATGATGAAATTGCGACCATGGTTGCAGATCATGAAGCCCAAGCCGGTGAAGAAGTCAACCCTATGTTGGAGCTTGGTGGAACACCTGATGAAGTAGAAAGTCTAGCTCAAGAAGAACACGCTGCGCAAGTAGGTGATGAAAAAGATTTTGGAGATGAAGAACACCTACGTGCACCAGATAATTTTGATGAACTGCCAAAAGGCAAAGCCAAAGATGATGGCACACCAGAAGATCAAATGCTAGACATCAGCGATGAACAGTTGGGTGAGCAATATCTTGCAGAAATGCAACAAGAAATCAAGGATGAGAATGAGACCGGAGAACTTCAATTTGAGCACAACGAAGGCGACCAATTTATGGAGACCGGAGAAGTGCTATCAGAGTCTATCCAACATCCGGTTCGGAAACTACCCGCAGATAAAGAGGCCGAAGATTTGGCCTTGTATCAAAGCGAAAGTAGGGGACCTGTTGAAGTAGAGCCCATCAAGCATGAAACGCATATCCAAGATGAGGTGGATTTCAATGAAGAACAGCCTAGCCCAGAAGAAGGTGTAGGCGTTGCCGAAGCCGAGCTTGGAGAAGAACTTACTGTAGAAAGTGGCTCTAAAACCAAATTTTTAATTGGCATTGCAGTATTATTGGCCATTTGTCTAGGTTCTGGTTTTGTTTTGTTTGATCCTTTGAAACTTGGATTTACTGCTAAGCCTGTGGATATGTATGCCGTTGCTTTAGAAAAAGCAGAAATTCAATATGATGCATTTGGGCAAATTCAAGCTGTGCAATTTAACCTCATTAGTCCAAATGCTGGCACTATTGTCAATCTTCAGCCAGTGAATCAGACCATAGCCGCGCAACAAGCATTGGCTATGCTGCGCCAAGAAGTACCAGAATATCAAGCAGCTCAAGCAGCAAAAGCAGCAGCAGCAGCAAGCCTTCAAAAAACAAAAGCGCCCATCGAAGCACTCGACAAATTCAGAAGAACGACTGCCAATAGGCAATTCTTGACAGATTTGCAAAAAGCTGGCACAGATAGAAAAAAATTAGCCGATGTAGCAAAAAAATATGTCCGGCAGTATGCGGAATACAACAGATTGGCCGTTGCTGCCACAGCAGCCACAAAAGCCAAAACAGAAGCTGCAAAGAAACTGCAAGAAGCCGATGATCAACTTGCAAAATTTCCGAATCCATACCAAGAAGTGCCTGTTGTAGCTATGGATGGTGGCAAAATAGTAGAGTGGAAAGTCCAAGAAAACGCTCAAGTCGAACAGGCTAGTGTCCTAGCAGTACTTGAAGCTGCCAATACATTGGAATTGAAACTCATGATTCCATCTACACAAGCACCTGTTTGGGAACAAGGGCAAGAAATCATCTTAGTTCATCAAGGCCAGCCTATTAAATTGAATATCAAACAAATTCAAGCCACAGATACTCAATATCAGGTTATGGGCACTTTGGCTACCTTGAACGTAGATGAAAAAGTCCAATTTTCTTATGCTAAATCAGAAGATATGTTGATCATCCCAAGTGAATCTGTTTATACAGAAGCTGGAGCTTCCTACGTTTTTGCAATTCAAGAAAATAAACTAGTCAAGCAATCCATACAGACAAAGCCAATTTGGAATGATTCCACAAAACTGGCCGTAATATCTGGTCTCAAAGTTGGTGATCAAATCGTCAAAACGCAAGATCTACAACTCAAAGAAGGCGATAAAGTTAAGATCAAACAATAGTTTATTGATAACCATCATTTATGCTTTTACCCCTGGGCCAAACCAGTAGAAATGAAACCTACTGACTAAAACTCAGGGGTTTGCTTTGGAAAGGTTCTCGGATGCAGCAAAACTGGCTTATCCTAATCCTATGCTGGATTATGGAAATCACGATGGCACAAGAAGTGATGTGGATTGAGCCAGAGGGAAACTCATCCCATCAACCATTTTATTTAGCAATAGAGCCAATCACGAACCAAGAATATTTTCAGTTCATGTTGCAAGATGGCTATCAGAATCCTATATTTTGGGATTCTGAAGGCTGGCAAAAAAAAGCTTTATTTCAAAACAGCCAAGGAGAATGTAGCCCACGTACCTGGCAAGGCTGTGAATTTGCTCCCCAGCAAGCCAACCAGGCTGTTCTAGGCATCTCATTCTATGAAGCGCAAGCTTACGCACGGTATCTAGGCTGGTTAGTGCCTACACGAGAAATATGGAGTTTGATCCAGAGTATACAGCTAGATATTGGCCCTTATCCTTGGCCTTCAGGGGCACAAGATAATGTAACGCCTATCTATCTGGTGCGCTATTGCCCTGGCAATCTTGTAAAAACAGGAGAAGAATCCTGGCAACTCGAGGCAAGATTAGCAACTATGGCCATGCAGATGAAGGCAATGCAGCAAAAGCATATAGCAGAATGGCAGCAATTGAATGAGCGAATTTCAAAATTCGAGACACACGGCCAGGAAGGTGTGGAAAAAAAACAAGCAGAGCATTTAAAACTACAACAACTTTCCTCACAAGTATCTGCTTTGCTTCAGCAGCAAGCTAGTATCCTCTCGACTTTGCAAATGGCAGAACTCTGCTGCCGTTTAGGAACGGCATACGAAAAAGAAGGCCAAGTGGAATTAGCGTTAGTCTGGTTTCAATCAGCTCTTCAATTTTATCCACAATTCCAACCAGCCCGACAAACTTTAACCAAGCAATGGGCTGCATGGAATTGTCCCAAAGATATGCTTGCTATCCCAGGCGTACAACAAGTAAGCCTGGGATCTTCAGATGATCCAGAATTTCCATTAGAGCATGCAACTATTTCTAGCTTTTACCTGGATCGTTATGAAGTTACACAACGCCAATTTGCAGAATTTATAGAAAGCTCCGGCTATCAAGCAGATTCCTATTGGAGTCCAGCAGGTCTTACATGGCGTGGATGGAGAAATCGGCCGCAAGATTGGCATTTCCCTACCCCAGAAGAAGAAGATTTGCCGATTTCCAATATCTCCTACTATGAAGCCGAGGCTTACGCAGCCTGGGCAGGAAAACGGCTTCCAACTGCCCAAGAATGGGAATACGCCGCGCGTGGCACAGATGCACGCAAATTTCCTTGGGGCAATGAACCTCCGCAAATGGGCCAATGGTTTCGAGCTAATTATCGCCAGGTTCAAGAACCTTACGATGGTGTGCTTACCAAATCAAAAATTCATGCATTTCCTTATGACCGAGGCTTTTTTGGGAACTTAGGTATGGCCGGAAATGTAGCAGAATGGACAACGAGCACCTATATAATTCCAGAGAGCAAACGAGTACTCCAAAAAGTCAAAGGCGGCTCATTTCAACATCTTTGGCTCAGGCTGCACTGTTTTACTTTTATTGGACAAAACCCAACAGATGCTGCGAGCTATATTGGCTTTCGCTGCGCCAAAGACGTACCACCTTTGAAATTGCCGTAAATTAAGTCTCCAAAATTTGATTGATCAGACGAAAAATATGTGCCAAAGACTTACCACCTTTGAAATTGCCGTAAAACTTCAATTGCGTATGTGGGCATAACATAATGCTGTGTGCGCCGACGTAGTTTCTAACAATTGTGCGCTATAACTATAGGAAGTACAAGGGCTTAACGCCGCTAACCTAGATATTTCCGAACTAGACTCGGCTAGGGAGCTGGCGGAAGCTGGCAAGTGTAGGTTGCTTCGGCCGGTTATTCTTGGATAATCCTTCTCAACACGCATAAAATAAAGCATTCCTTATGTCATACGCGCGTGTAGGGGCGACTGGCTGGTCGCCCTACGTCCGAATACAAACGACGATCATTGTAAAAGGCATAACATAATGCTGCTCATCATATTATGAGTGTGTAGGTGCGTATGATTTTACAGAATGAATGAAAAAAAATCTACACTTGCCGCCGGTTGCTTCTACGGCTGGCTGAGAAGGCAGGATTTTATGAAACTGTTCTTATGGAGTGATACATGGGCATGGCTGGCTGAGCATTCTGGGTATCATCAAGTAGCCAAATATATTGCCAATCGTCATTTAGACACACAGATTTTTACAAGCAAAGCAGGGTGGTTGCTTCGTGTGATTGGCAAAGCATATTCTTTGTATCAAAAATGGCCGACTCGGAATCAAATTCATTCAGCAGCCGAGTTATTTTTCCGAGTCAAGGGGCATCCTAAAAAACATGGGATTTTATATCATTTTCTATATTTTGATTCGCATCATTATTTTTGGGAACAATGGGACAAGGGGCCACAAAATTGCATTGCAACCATCCATCATCCAGTGCCAAGGCCAGTGCCGCCTCGAATGCAGGCGAATATAGGCCGGCTTGCGTTTGCTATTGTGCTTTGTCATGCGGCTGTTCCGTATGTTGAAAAAGCGATTGGGCCTGGCCATGTTCAGTGCATTCTGCATGGAGTAGATACTGAATTTTTTTGCCCTGGTCCTCCGCCTGATTCTCCCAATCATTGGCTTTTTGTAGGACAAAATGGGCGAAATACGCAAATGCTTCAGCGTGTCTTTTGCAAGCTACAAGCCAAATACCCTGAACTACGCCTGCATTGTGTAGTCCCTCCTGCACAACGCCATGCGCCAGGGCTTCATGAACTGGTAGGCCATCCTGGTGTAAACTGGTATTCTTTTATCAGTGATGAAGAGTTAAGAGCGCTATATCAAAAAAGTTATGGGCTTTTAATGCCATTGCAAGATTGCAGTGCAAACAACGCTCTTGTGGAAGCGCTTGCCTGTGGTGTACCAATTGTCACCACAAATGTAGGCGGGGTTCCAGATTATGGTGGGCAAGGCGTTTTTCCTGTTGTGCAAAACAATGATGACAATGGAATGATCGAGTTGATCGAAGCGTATGTAACGCAGCCAAACTGGCGCAGAGAAATCAGCAATAAAGCACGGCAATTTGCCCAAGATTCTTTAGCGTGGGATAAAATTGCACAGCAGCATCTCCTTGTCTATCAACAATTTTGTGATGAATTTTCATAACGCGCTAAATTTTACTTGCAAAAGCTTCAGAAAATGCTTGAATAAATTTTGGTACTCGAGTAGATCTCAAAAACAACGGCTGGCGGCCTTGAAATGGCCCTACGCTGCTTGTTCACCTCAGCAGCGAGAACTTGATCTACAGAGTTTTTCCAAAATGCAGAAAGTTTAGCTAGAAAAGCGGACAAAATAATATGGAACCACCTGTATATCAAACAATTGCGATTATGGCTGCAGGAAGTACTGCAGACGAATATGAATTTTATCGCACTTTTTTATCTCAAGCAAATTACAAAATTGCTGCTGATGGTGGGTTACGAGTATTTTATCACTTACAAATTTTGCCAGATTTATGTGTTGGGGATTGCGATTCTGTGGAAAAAGCAGAATGGGCATGGGCACAACAAAACCATGTTCCTGCTCAACAATTTTCACCAGAAAAAGACTCCACAGATTCTGAACTGGCGTTGGACATTGCAATTGCCATGAAACCTCAAGAAATCTGGCTTCTAGGCGGCATTGGAAGCCGTCTGGATCATACGCTTGGAAACCTTTATCTTTTAGAATATGCGTATGAGCATAATGCAACAGTAGTTTTAATGAATGCTTGGCATACAGTTAGATTGCTGACACCCCTACACCCACTCAATATTGTGGGAGCACCTGGAGAGATTGTATCTTTGATTCCAATTACAAAAACTTTAGATGGTGTCACATTAAAAGGCTTGCATTGGGAATTGCAAGATGCAACATTACATCGTGGTCCAACTCTTTGCTTAAGCAATAAATTAGAGAAAATGCAGGCAACTATGTCTTTGAAACATGGCTTGGCATTTATCATTCAGGCAAAAGAAAAATAGTTTCGAAAGGATTTGGTTTTATGGATATTTTGATTCACCATGCCAAGCTGCGTGGTTATAGTTCATTGATGACGATTGGTATCCAAAACGGCAAAATCACGGAAATTGCCGAACGGATACATGGTACAGCAGATACAGTTTTAGATGCCCAAGGCAACCTAGTGACAGAATCTTTTTGCAATGCCCACTTGCACCTATGCAAAGTTTACACCTTGAAAATGATGGATGATTTAGCGTTGCAATCTTACCATGGTGCTGCAATGACTGCCATTGAATTGGCAGCCAAAGTCAAAGAACAGTATAATTCGCAGTGGATTTTGGATAATGTTCGTAAGGCTCTGCAATTGGCATTGAAATATGGGGTTACTCATATTCGAGCTTTTGCAGATGTTGATTGTAAAGCAAAATTAGAGGGAATTAAGGCTCTCCTAGCGGCTAAGGCAGAATTTGCAGGCAGAATTGCTTTGCAAGTGGTCGCTTTCCCTCAAGACGGTGTAGTCCGTGAGCCTGGCACTCTAGAATTGATGGAAGAAGCCATGAGGCTAGGCGCGGATGTGGTCGGCGGAATTCCTTGGATTGAATACACAGAGCTAGATGAACATACACACATTGATGCAATGTTTGATATTGCAGGAAGATATAACAAAGATATTTCTATGCTAGTGGATGATGCTGGGGATCCAGGGCTGCGCACTTTGGAAATGCTAGCCGTGGCAGCCATTTCCAGAAAGCGCGTGGGCAGAGTTTTGGCCCATCATGCCAGAGCAATGGCTTTATACCCTACTCCGTACTTCAAAAAAGTGACAGCATTGCTGAAAAAAGCCCATGTTGGCATCATCAGCGATCCACACACAGGTCCATTGCATGCTCGAGTGAAAGAACTTTTGGCAGAAAATGTTTTGGTTGCTCTAGGCCAAGATGATATTGTGGATGCCTATTATCCATTTGGCCGCAACAACATGCTAGAAGTAGCGTTCCTCAATGCTCATTTGCTTTGGATGACCAGCCGCCCTGAACTCGAAAAACTATATGATATGATCACAATTGCACCAGCAAAAGCCATGAATGTTCCTAACTTTGGCATCAAAGCAGGAAACGATGCTCACCTTGTGCTCTTAAATCAAAGTGATATCCCTGAAGCCTTGCAATATCATGAACCTCCCAAAGCCGTGATCAGCCATGGCAAAATTGTGAAACCCTAGTCCGTCCATGAGAGACATGACCAGGTAATTCTGTTGACAGCCCTTGAATAACAAAACGATGGACAAATAGAGCCACGTGCACAAGCAGGACTCCATTTGTCCATTTTTTATGGCTTGCGTACTTCAATGATGAAAACTGGCTTAAGTAATAGATTTATCAATATTCACCACAAATACTTAGATAGATTTTAAGAGAATTTTTGTAGATTTGCATTCACTTTTATTTGAATTGTTGTTATACTAGCCAATGATGATGCCAGATTGTCAAATTCATCATCATCCTAGAAATAGAGGTAGAGATATGGATCATACAACAATCGCAATGGCTGCATGGGAAATTGGTCATACATCAACACCTTATGGCATTCGAGTTGGTGGCATGGGGCTGGTGGTTGAAGAATTGCCTGGCGAAATGTTACGTTGCTACACGCACAGCAAGCCATTGAAAATTTTGGTGTGTTCGCCATGCTTTCGATTTTATGATCAAAAGAAATTTCAATTGCTAGAAACTATTGCAGAACCTAGATTTGGACTTTCTTTTGATGTATTTTCTCATCACTTTGAACAAGAACAAGGCATTGAACATTTATATTTCTGGAATGAATCTATACTAGGGGATTTTGGTGAACGCGACCCATCACAAAGCATTTATCCAGCAGATGATTGGAAAGCCATTCGTACATACGCTCGAATCTCTGCTGCAATTGCTGCGTATTTGATGAAACATGGCTGCAATGCAATTCATCTACACGACTATCATCTTGGGTTGATTCCATTTTACATCAATTGGGAAGCCATGGGAAAACCTTCCATAGTGTTGACCATTCATAATGGCAGCTATCAAGGCTGGCATCATTTATGGGGTGATCCAAGCCCAGTGATGTATGAATTAAGCATGCCAAGTAATTATTATGAACGTTATTTTCAATACTGGGGCGATTTAAATGTTTTAAAAGGAATTTTACTTTATCTTCCACAGGTTCAAGGTCGTGTGACAACAGTCAGTGAGAATTATGCTCGAGAACTGACCATGGATGACGGAAAAATTCGTGCAGAGGCTAGAAAGAAAAGGCTTCCTGAGCCGCGAAAAGTTTTTATTCCCAATTTAACGTTGTCTGAATTAGCATGGTTTCAGCCGCCAATCGTAGGAATTAACAATGGTTTAGCAGCCCAACACAATGCTAACTCTGAACCAGCATTCCAGGCAGCTTTCCTCAAAGCAGAGAAAACCAGAGTGAACCGTTCTTTATTTGAGAAAGAAGAGGTCGCTCAAGCCTTAATGGGATGCCCATGCCAGGGGCCTTGTGAGCATCAATTCAATTACTCAGTGAATGATTATACCAATCGGCACAAGCTACGTCAGCTTATGTATCTGGAATGCTTTGGAAAATTTCCAGAGCCTCAAGATCTATGTATTTGCTTCATGGGCCGGCTAGACCCGCAAAAAAATCTGGAAGTCATTCGGGATGCCATTCGTTATTTTGATTGGAATAAACACCCCAATGTTCATTTTGCTGTCCAGGTTACTGCACCAAAGCCTGGGACAAATCGCTATGGCGAATCTTTATGCGATGAATTTCGCAGTCTTCATCAGGGTTTAAAGGAACATTTTTATTTTTATGAAAAATTTTTCTCTTATCCTTTAAGTAAATTATTGCAAGCCGGCAGTGATTTTTGCCTGGTACCATCCAGATTTGAACCCTGCGGGCTAGTAGATTATGAAGCTGCTGTATTGGGTTGCATTCCCATTGTTCGAGAAACAGGCGGACTGAAAAAAACCATGCCGTATTGCCTTAGCTATGCGTGGTATGATGAAGAAGATCGTGCGAACGAAGTTTGGGAATTGCTGAAAGTCATTGAGAGAGGTATTGACCTTTGGGATATATCCGCTCAAGACCTCATGCAGTTGCGTGTTTATTCAGATCTTACCAAAGTCAAAGATTTAGAGATTACCCGGCGTATCAAAGGCTGCATGTCTTTGGACACATCTTGGAGCAAAGCCGTGGCTCAGTACTTTGAGTTATTTGGCATCTAAATTGGGCAGTAACCATACGATAGCAACTCAAAAAATTGATTTATGATAAGGGTATCTAAGGCCAATGTCGTTCAGCGAGGCCTCCAATCATTGTATTTTGGCCTTCGCACAATGCTGGTTTCATAGCTGTTGGGGCCTTTATGCTAGCTTGCGCTTTTACTGAATAACATTGGCACCTATACTACTCTTAGAAATAACTTGAGGCCGCACTTTCTCTCTGCCGTAGCGGCAGGAGTTTCTGTGTGGAATTTTTATGACTGAAGTAAAAAAAGCAAAAGTAGTCAGAGATGTTTCTGCGAAAATTCATACCATCATGGCCAGTATTCATCAAGCATTTATGCAGCCACGCAGGCAAAGCAATGAAGGTGAATCGCTGCGCAAAGCGTATTGGATTAAAGCATGGTCAGAAACAAAGCAATTATCAGCCAAAGAATTAGAAGAATTAACCCAGGCAATTGAAACCATTCAAGAAACATTGGGCAAGCTAAAAGAAAAAGTAGAGAGTCTGCGAACCAAGAAGCTAAAAGCACGTGCAGAGCGGCATGCACTGGAAAATCTCAATGAATGGGAAGAAGATGAATTTCTAGATAGTGCTGCTGTATTGCCTGTTTTTTCGGAGAAAAAGCCCACAGGCAAACGATGGGTGATTAGCCAATGTTTGGATAAGCCAAAAACTGTCACGCAGGTTTGCCAGGCAGTTTGGACCGTAATTACGAATCGTGCCATCACGATTGTTGATAAAGGCAAGGCCAATGTCCAACCCAATCAAGAACGGGATGTATTAATTGAAAGCCATCGTTTGGCAGTATTGCCCAACCTCTTAGATGACAAGACAATCACTGACCCTTTGAGTGGTAAACCATTGATGAATTTATTCATGATCAATTCGGAAGTCAAAGAAACTTTATTGTGGCTTTTAGCAGAGCGCGCGAAAAAAGAAACTTTGTTCAGAAAATTGTTCATTCGATTTTTGACCAATGAAATCGTCAAAAAGGCCAAATTGTATACATGGGCAAATAAATACATGGGGCAAGCGCAGCAAATTTTAGCTGAAATTTCAAATTTATAGTCATCGGAGGGTTTTAGCTTGCAATGGATTTGTTCAATCAACGTGTTTCGCCAAGGAAGCACAATCCGGCAAACATGGGGTTTTGGCAGCGTAGTCTATTATTTTCGTGAATCCATTCCAATGCAATGGAGCATTGGCAGTTCAAAAAATATGGATATTTGGATACCCACTGCAATGCCCGATCATGCTATGATCCGCATGAACCATCAAGAAATTGAGGTTCTGGCTTATAAAAAACTCATGTTGCAAAACCAGCAAAAAAATCAAGTGATGACCAAAGGAGAAATCGTCAAAATTCCTTTGCTACCTGAAATCCAGCAAAATGAGTTTAGCGTGACCATTAAGGATACAAAACTTCAATTTCAATTGAAGCAAGATAGCAATGAGCTAGGTACAGATATCGAAGCATACTTACAGTCAAAGTACGGTACCCTGGCCAAAATCGCGGATGATGCTTATTCTTCTCTATATCAAAATCAACAAAATAAAGCCTTATTTTTGAAAATTTTAAAACCTCAATATGCACAAGAAGTCAATCTACAACAATTCTGGAATTCTTTAAATAAAACACAACAGTACAAAAACGTTTTTCCCAATTTGGTAGAAACAATCCAAGAGCCGTCCTTAAAAGTATATGCAGGTATTTGGGAGATGCCCTTGGGCAATTTCCTAGGGCATGAAATGGCATTGCGGCCTTGCATAGAGCTGCCCAAGATTAAAGAGATCTGCCGCCAATTGATTGCTTTTTTTACCAATTTGCATCAAGAACAGCGCGGATATGGATATTTGAGCCTGCAGACTGTTTGGTATAATTCTGCAGGGCTAATCCGTCTTTTGCAATTGCCTTTAGATGCACAAAATCTAGGAGCCACCTTAGTTTATCCAGGATTTAGCGCACCAGAACAAATTCAAACGCTGACCTATTCGCCGGCTAAAGCAGATATTTTCAGCCTGGGAGCTTTGATGTATGCTCTTCTGCGAAGAGAAGCGCCTTTTGCTACAACATCTGATGAATACTTAGCCGCTATTCAAGAAGGCCTTCCAAAACCACATTGGAGCGATACACCTGAGGACGAAGTATATCGAAAAGTCATTTTAGAATGCTTTGAGCTAGATCCACAGAAACGGCCGGATATCCATGCTGTAGCTCATATCTGGCGTAATCCTAATGAAGAAACTAAGGAACGATATGCAGGCCAAGCAGAAGAGGCTGTTCCTCCTATGGGACAGACCAACCCAACAGAAGTGATGGAGCCAAGCCCACGCCGAGAAGTCAGTTTTGAGATTGAGCAAATTCCTGATGTAAGCAATCCTGATCAGCCTAGCTCACTGATCAATATGTCCTCTCATCAAGCTCCTCATGCTTCTGAGAACTTGCTCAGCCCCAGCCCATTCCAGTTTGAAAAAACAAAACCACGCATTCACCGGCAGTCCTTAGCGTCCGAACCTGATTTTTTCAGTATGCTACGCCAGTGGAGATATGGATTGACTTTTCTAAGTTACCCACTTACTTATTTGCGCATACTATATCAGTATACTACAAATTCAGTACTCCGAATACTACAAATGGTTGCTATATGCTGCATTTTAAGCTTATTATGGTTTGGGTATTCCTGGTTTTCCGCTCAAAGCTCCATTCAACAAACACGTGAGCAACTTCAACAATTACATCGTCAATTAGATCAAGCTTACCAACAACAATCAGATTTGTTCCCATTGCAACCAGATACACAAGGATTAAGCTTAGAAAGCCAGGAGATAGAGTCCAGAGCCTTGCAAGAATTTCGAATTCGGCATAATCAAACTTACGCACGTCAATTGTCAATCGAGTTATTGCCACGATACCGCGATTTATGGCATTCTTCATACGAAGAAAATGATCATGCCACCCTTATAGGATTATTGAATACCATCATTCGATTGTATAGCCATGAGGACGAACGCCGAGTTTTTCGGCAAGAGTTATTGAGTCTACAAGGTATTGATCCAAAAACGCTAGATACCCCTGCCACTGTGTTATTTCGTATCATTCCAACCCATGCACAGAGCTATTTATACCGTTTTATCGAATATCCTGATGGCCAACATCGCCTCATACCTGTTGATCCCAAAACCGGAAAAGATATTTCGCTGAGCCGTAATACACAAACACAAATCACGGCTAAATTCAATCTGCTTAGGGCACAGAATTTGTTCTGGGAAGCAGGCATGCAATTTTTAAACCAAAACTTTGTGGTTGCACATAATACCTTGCTGCGTTGTATTGAGCTTGCTCCAACGTATTTAGAACCATACTTTTTGCTTTGTTGTTTATATCGCCATCCTAACGCAGCAAAATTTCCTGGCAATGCTTATGAACTGTGGAGGCAACGTGCGTTAGAAGTAATCGCTAAGTCAGCATTATCCCAGGCTCAGAAGCAAGAATTAGGCAACAAATTTTCTCCAGAAATTGTGCAACGCTGCAGCCAGGTTTATAGCATGCTACCTCAACGCAGTTACCTAGATAAAATAGATTATTTAGTACAAGTAACCGCTGCATCTATTAAAAATTCGTTGCAGTTGAAGGACTGCATCATCAAAATTGATGATACCCCTATTTTTTCGATAGAAGCATTGTTGAGCACTGCGAGACATAAACAACAGACCGCTTGTACAATACTGCGAGGTTGGGAATTTTTAGACTTGACTATTTCTGCGAATGAGTTAGCAGAATCTGAATTTCAAGTTGTAGAAATTCCTCCATTCTTTTTGATTTATCAAAATCAAGCTTTGCCAACCCATAACTTAGTTGAATATGCAGCAATTCAACCTTATGACTTAGGATTAGAGAGATCTGAATTCCAGAGCAGCCAAAATGAAATTTTTTTAGATACCATGGTACTTGGGCCTGGTTCTTATGTGATCTTTAGCAGTTCTCCAGGATATTTTTCTGTGCGCTATCCATTTACTGTGCATCGCGAACGATTTTTTGGGAAGCCGTTTGCAAATCCGATTTTACTTCACTTGCCGCCATGCTCTGCTGAAATTGAAGAATTCTTAGAAAGCTTTACATTGATTCCAAGGCCCTTTATTACTGAAGAACCTAATGCTCAAAATAAAATGGGCATTTTGCTTGGCTCTTGCGAAGTTACAGTAGGGGATTGGATCACATATCTCAAATCAGTTCATGGCCCTCTACCTTGGAAAATGGAGAAATTATCAGGCAAGCTTCCTATGCTAGCTTCTAATAAACCGTTATTATATCTGCGTGGAGGCGAGTTGCTATTACGCACGGGGAACTTAGAATGGCCGGTCATTGGGGTGACATATCAACAAGTGCAAGATTATATTGCCTGGCGAAATCAAAATTTACCAGAATATTTGCAGAAAAGACGATTTAAATTTCGGCTACCCACAGCGCAAGAATGGATGATTGCGAGCCAAGGAAGTGATGCACGTAAATATCCTTGGGGAAATACAAGCAATCCCAAATTTTGCAAAGTTGCTGAATCTAGACCATATTGGGCAGAGCTGGAGCCTATCTATCGCTACAATACAGCATTTCTGAGTGATGAATCTCCTTTTGGCGTGCATGATATGGCTGGAAATGTTACAGAATACACCTCTAGCTCAAAAACAGTCGGCACGAGCACATTATACATTGTCAAAGGAGCAAGTTGGAATGATCCAAGCTTATTAGATGCAGAACGTGAGAATTATGTAGCAGCAAATGTGTATCGTAATAACCGAGGCTTTAGGCTATGTGCAGGCAGTGATCCCCTGTATGAAATTACCGCAGATTCTGAAAAATAAAAAGGATAGATTACCAAGGAGCGCCCATGGATCAGAGATTTCTACAAATAGGCAGTCAATTGGTTGGCAAAGATTACCGCTTTTATCCAATTCATGCACAAGAAAATATGATTTGCAAAAGAAATGGCTGGTTCATACGAGCCAGCCATCAACCAAAGCCAAAAGAAGAATACCATTGCTTGCTTTACATACCCAAAGAAGACTTTGGTTTTGCTGATATGCAAGGCATTCGAAGAAATCCCGATCTTCAAAATATGCCAATCTATGCATTAGAAAGGTCGTATTTAGCACTTCCATACTTTGCTGCAGATTTTGATCACCTTGAAGAACTGATTCAGGAAGCTCGGACTACGGATGATCCATGGTTTTCGACAACATCTGACATTAAATTTGCATGGGTCACAGATATCCACTTGAATTTTTTAGAGCCCGAATTGTCTAGGAATTTTTGCACATCTATCCTGGAAAAACAACTCCAGGGATTGATCATCTCTGGAGATATTGCTGAGTCGCATGATTTACACACGCATCTTATGGAATTGGCGATGATGTTGCCATTCCCCATTTATTTTATTTTGGGCAATCATGATTTTTATGGCAATTCAGTGACAAATGTCACCCAAGAAATACAAAAATTATGCCAAGATTATAAGAACCTGATATGGCTGACAGATGCCGAAGCAATTCCATTTGGCTCAGAAGTATGCCTTCTAGGACATGATGGATGGGCAGATGGGCGCTATGGTGACTTTTTTCATTCTTCTGTTGTCATGAATGACTATCTTTTGATCCAAGATTTTCAAGAATTTTTCCTACATAAACGCGATATGAAAAATGTGTTTCAAAAATTGAATGAATTGGGAGACCGTGCCACTGCTCAAGTACAAATTAAACTAAAAAAAGCCTTGGACCAATATCGTCGCGTGATTTTTGTCACTCATGTGCCACCATTTGCAGAAGCTTCGATCTATCATGGAAGATTTTCAGAACCAGAATGGCTCCCTCATTTTGCATGCAAAGCTATGGGCGAAATGCTCATCACTAGCATGCGCCAATATCCTCAGTCTCAATTATTAGTGTTGTGTGGCCATACTCATGGAATGGGTGCCATTCGGATCCAAGACAATATCTTAGCTTTGACTGGTGATGCAGAATATGGCAGCCCTATCATTCAATATATTTTTCAAATTGCGTAATAGGTAACCAGAGGTTTCTGTAGTAACACAGAAAGCAAGTTTTACAATCCTTGCAATAAAAATGCATAATGCAAGTGCTTTAT
>JAKLHB010000004.1 GCA_022710345.1 Planctomycetota bacterium | reverse complement strand
CTGCCCCCACCACTCACGGACTTTAGGATTCGTAAAATCAGGAAATGCGCACCAGCCAGGCCAGACCGGCCCTAGGGCTGATTTTCCATTGGGCAGCTTGCAAAATACATCCGCTTCTTTGCCTTCTCGATAGACCCTGTATTGAGGATCAGCTTTGACTCCAGCATCAACAATTCCGACAATCTTTGTTCCAGCTTGGTTGATTTTTTCTGCAATTTCCTGAAAATGAGGGAATCGTTTGGCATCTATGGTAAAAATGCGGAATCCATCCATGTATTCCAAATCCAGATGAATGACAGACAGCGGCAATCCATTTTGGACAAATCCTTGATGCAATGCTTGCAGATCAGCCTCATTTTGATAGGCAATCAAGGACTGATGATAGCCCATGGCCCATTGCGGAGGCAATGGAGAACGGCCTGTCAATTCTGTATACCGAGAAATGGCTCGATTAGGCGGGCCAGGGATAAAAAAATATTTCAATGGGCCACCTGTAAATACAGCCTGAACCTGCGCTTCGTCCGAATGTTTACCCTGTGTTGGAGCAAAATGGATTGTAGCATCATGTGTATTGTGGTAGAAGATAAGATAGGATCCCTGATGATGCAGTCCTAGATACACTGGAATTCCCAAGTATAAAGGATCATCCCCTGGCCAATAGATGCCGCCTGGATCATGGTTCCACAATCGGCAGCTCGTCCCACGCAAATTCAATGGATGTGCTCGTTCTCCCATACCATAGAAGCATTCATCTGTTTGTGCAATAGACGTTTGCTTCCATCCTTGGTTTCCAAGTTTAGGAGGCAAAGCATGATGCAGCAATTTTTCTTTTTGCCAAAATTGAATTTCGCCATTTTCTTGAACCAAGACTCGTAGTTCAGCAGTCTGCAATTCCCAAGCCTGAGCGACTTTTTGTGATTGCACCTGAATCTCTGGCCATTGCGTTTTTGCAATGCCATAATCTGGGAATGTCGAAGTTTCAGGATTCCAATGAATTTTGACTAAATCAGGGGCTAAAAATGCTATGATTAAAGCATCCGGGCCAAAACTAAAGCGCATGCCTTGAGCCATTGGCTCGGCATTTGTCAAAGTGGAGCATGTTCGGTAGAGTAAATTTTTTGCATCAGGACAGGGCTTTTTCTTGGTTTCCCAAAAAGATCGTTTGAAAGAGTACGCGATGGCTTGCATTGCATTTTGAAAGCCTGCCATAGCTAGTCCAGTGCTCAATTTCGTGATCAATTGACCCAATTTCACGATGATTCCTTTCTGAAATAGTATAAAAATTTGGTTCTTCAAAATCCCTTAGAATCAGCATAATCCTTTTCTGGCATCAATATAAATTCGATGCCATAGTTCTAGCATCATGAGATTGTAGAGTGGATATTGCCAATTTCCTTTGCCTTGCAGATGCTCGGTGATCATGCGCTGGATTGGCTCTTTGTTAAAATAGCCTCGGTTCCAAAAAGTGGTACTGTCCAATAAATCGAGCATCAAGGGGCGCAAATCTTGACGCAGCCATTTTGCCAATGGAATCCCAAAGCCCATTTTCGGACGCTGTAAAATGACTTTGGGCAGCAAAGGCCGAGCGCATTCGGCTAAAATCCATTTACTTTGAGAGCCACGCAATTTCCAATCAGTAGGTAGCCGAGCAGTCAATTCCATCAGTTCATGATCAAGCAAAGGCGACCGAGCCTCCAGGGAATGGGCCATAGTTGCAATATCCATCTTGACCAAAAGATCACCTGGAAGGTACATTTGCACATCACAGGCTAAAATGCGGTCTAAGATATTTTTTGCTGGAGCAGTTGAATAAGCTTGCATGAGCAAATCCAAGGAATCTTGGGCACCTACTTGTGCTATGAAATCTTGTGTATAGCATGCTTGCTTCATCTCGTATGTAAAATGGGACATCCATAGCCCGTAGCTATAAGGAAACTGGGTGGCATACCCTTGCAGAAAGCGATATAGGCGATGGAGCAAACTTTTAGAATGGGCATTTTTCCCCCATTTTTGCATGGCCCAAAGGATGCTTTTGACCCAATTGGGGCCAAGATAGCCTTGTAAACGAGCGATCCATTGAGCTGCCCAATATCGCTCATAGCCTGCAAAATTTTCATCTCCTCCATCTCCTGTGAGAACAACAGTGACCTGAGACCTAGCTAATTGGGCAAGGTAGTATGTTGGAATTGCCGAAGAATCTGCAAATGGTTCATCGTATTGACGGGCTAAAACAGGCAAAATTGCACCGACATCCGGCCGCACAATCAACTCTGTATGCTCTGTGCCTATATGTTGAGCTACTTGTTTGGCAAATCCAAGCTCATTATATTCGGGTTCTTCAAAACCTATGGAAAATGTTTTTACAGGAGAGGTTACGTATTGTGCCATCATAGCAACCACATAACTTGAATCCAACCCGCCGCTCAGAAACGCACCCAATGGGACATCGCTCATCAGCCGCATTTTGACAGACTCAGCCAATTTATTCTGCACTTGTGCTTGCAAATCTTTCATTTCACATTGATTCTGTGGCAATGGTTTGGGATCGTATTGCAATGTCCAATAGCGCTGCACTTGAATTTTTGCACCATGGCACAATAGATAATGGCCTGGCAAAAGGCGTTGGATACCCTCAAATGCAGTTTCAAAACCGGGTACATATTGGTATGTCAGGTAATGATGAAGAGCTAAAGGTGATGGACGAACCATCATATCGGCATGAGATAAAATGGCTTTTATCTCAGATGCCCAAATGATGCCTTTTGGGGTGGGGAAATAATACAATGGCTTTTTGCCCAACCGATCTCGTGCCAAGAATAACGTATGCTCTTCTGCATCCCAAACTGCAAAAGCAAACATTCCTCTTAGCTTTTCCAAACAATTTGTGCCGTATAATTCATATAAATATAAAATGACTTCACTATCACTCTGGGATACAAAAGCATACCCTTTTCCCTCTAGGAACGCCCTCAGTTCTAGAAAATTGTAGATTTCTCCATTGAAAGTAAGCCATAATTTATGAGATCTATTGCACATTGGCTGATGCCCAGCAGGCGACAAATCTAAAATACTTAACCTTTGATGGCCTAACCCAATTCCATCGCCTAGATATATCCCTTGATCATCTGGCCCACGATGTTGCAATGCCAAGCACATACGGTCAATCTGCTCTCGAGCAACAGGCTCACCTGAGAAATTCAGGATGCCGCATATCCCACACATATAAAATCTCCCAAAAACTATCTAACACATTCATTTTTATAATTTTATACGCATACTTAAAGAAAAGGCACCAATCATTTCCAACGTGCCTGTGTTTTTCAACCCAGAACAACAGATTTTCAACAAAATTTCTTGCAATTGTTTTGAAAATTGCTAAAGTAAGTAAGCAACGGTTTATTACGTTATTATTATTTTCAATGCGAGGCAGTCGGCTATTATAATCCTAAATGCCGACTGAAAGTTATGGCTGGGTCTAGTCATATTGATCTTACAATGCAGTTGAGATTGGCTCAAGTGCTCAAAAAAATTCGATTATTTGAATCTTTAGCAGACCAAGTATTATATCAAGTCGCTAAAACAATGGATACACGGTATTTTCAAGAAAATTTTGTCATTTTTGAAAAAGGCGATAAAGCGGATGCTTTGTATGTGGTTAAATCTGGCAAAGTTTTAATTTATCAACCAGATAAGTATAAAGGAGTGGCAGAAGAAATTGCTGTGTTAGGTGAAAATGATTATTTTGGAGAGATGGGCTTGGTGAGCCAAAAGCCTAGAAATGCTTCTGCACGCACGTTAGAAGACTCTTTACTCTTTGTACTCACCAAAGACGAGTTTTTACGACTTTTGAACGAAACTCCACAAATCGCAACTGACATCATGCAAACGTATATGCAGCGCGAAAAAGATAATAAAAAACGCACATTTAGAATGCAAATGATGGCAAAGCACGAAGATTGGGCAGCAATCTTGAGCGAAATTGTAGATGGTGAAGATAATCCCCAAAAATAATGCCTGATGATAAGGTCTTTAGGGAATTCCACAAAAGCACTTAAGGAAACATTGCTTCTTTCCACCGATTGCAGCAAATGCAGTTACTTTCTAGCCCAGAACCATGCAAAGGAGATATGCACTGCAGCAAAGTTTTTTGCCGCGAAGCGGTTTGGGAATAGAGCCTGGGGTTTCTAACCCCAGGTTATGTCGGCTCTTATGGTGTCCTGACGGGACACAGGAAAACCTGGCATTCTATCAAAGAGAACTTGTATTTCCGAAGGAAACATTGCTTCTTTCCACCGATTGCAGCAAATGCAGTTACTTTCTAGCCCTACAAAGCAATGCTTATGGCACGCGCTTAATGAACTGATTTCAGGATAATCTGCGCCATACGCGCGATGTTGTGCGCATCATCTATCCCACGATGGTGCTTACCAAGTAGAGGAAGGCCAAAAATTTCAAGTGCGCCTGCCATCCCAGTTGGCTTTATTTTCTTTAAATCAGCCATGGCTTGTTTGAGATTGATATGCTTTTCTTTGTGAAAAGGAAACGAAATTCGATGACGTTCACAGTCTAGTTTGAATTGTCGAAAATCATAATTGCCCCAAGAACATAGCATAAATGGATCGTTT
This sequence comes from Planctomycetota bacterium, assembly GCA_022710345.1. Classification (GTDB taxonomy): domain Bacteria; phylum Planctomycetota; class Uabimicrobiia; order Uabimicrobiales; family JABWCH01; genus JAKLHB01. Next base: position 41,144 of record JAKLHB010000004.1, on the reverse strand, counting down.
CCAATCCACGCTAAGAATTTAGGAAATACATCCGGAAATATCTCCGCATGATCTACATCTGATTGGGCAATGCTGGTGAGCTTTTTGCAAAAATCGCTCAATATAGGAGATTGAATTGGCTTTACAAAGCTTGCAAATTCATCCAAAATCTCCAAACGATCATTCATGCGCACTGCTCCAATTTCAATGATCTCCATCTTCTCTCGCTCCTTGCTATTTTGCCAGCAAGTAGCTTCCAAATCAACAATAATATATTGCATCTTTTTTATCCATTCTTCTTTTGAAGCGCTTGGCCAATCCAAGCGCCTTTCTTGTATACTTTCATTGCAAGAATTGCATTTCATTAGACTTTGTCAGATTGAGTCCAAATTTTATGAGAATTATTTTATTAAATCAACATTTTTATCCAGAAATTGCTGCTACTTCGCAGTTGGCAACAGACCTTGCCCAAGATTTAGAAAAAGCAAATTTTGAAATTGTGGTGGTAGCTGGTATGCCGAGTTATTTAGAAACCGATTGCAAAAAGCTCGCTGCTCAAGAGGTTTTCCAAGGAATTCAAATTTATCGTGTTTTTACAACTTCCTGGAACAGGCATACCAAACTTGGCAGAATTTTGAACTATCTTTCTTTTTATGCCTGTGCGTTTTGGAAATTGATCTGGCTGAAGCGTGCTGATGTGATCATCAGCATGTCCACCCCACCTTATTTAACTTTGCTAGGCGTTTGTTTAAAATGGCTGAAGAAAACCAAGGTAGTTTTTTGGTTACAAGACGTGTATCCTGATTTAGCTATTGCTTTTGGAGTCATTTCGCCTCATAGTTGGCTTTCCAAGTTGCTCCGATACCTATCCGCCCTAATCTATCGTCAGTCAGATGCAATTGTGGCAATCGGGAACAGCATGGTGCAGCATTTACATGCTCAGAATATCCCTACAGCGAAAATCACTCAAATTGACAATTGGGCAGATCCAATGGATTTTATTTTGCCACAAGCTACAGGTATTAACCCAATTCGGGAACAACTGAACTTGCAAGATAAGTTTGTGATTCTTTACTCCGGAAATATGGGAATTGTGCATGATTTCAAGTTGGTGCAAGCTGCAATCCAGCATTTTCAGCAAGATACACAGATTGCTTTTCTTTTCATTGGCGATGGAAAGAAAAAGCTGGAACTTCAAAATTGGCATCAAGAGCAGCAAATTCCCAATCTCTATTTTTTACCATATCAGCCTAGGGATCAGATTAAATATAGCATACAAGCAGGGAATATAGCCTTAATCACCATGGATCCTAAAGCCGTTGGCTTGGTTGTACCAAGCAAGTTTTATGGTGCAATTGCTGCTGGGAGACCTATCTTGGCGATAGGCCCTAAAAATTCTGATTTAAGCAAACTGGTGGAAGAAAATGATTGTGGAATCGCAGTGGATAACGAGGATTTGCCTGGGCTTTTATTAGCCATAGAGCGTTTGCGCACAAGCCCTGATTTGTGCCAGCGATATAGCCAAAATGCCACTGCTGCATTTCAGCAAAAATTCGCCCGTGGCATTGCAACTCAAAAGTTTGCCGAATTTTTGGGCAGTATACTTGGCCATTGATCTAAACAACATAGCAGGCAACGTAGCAGCTCATGCTGCACGCTGCCTGCTATGCTTAGTGTTAAAAATTATTTTTTTTCAGAAAACATTTGCTGTTCGATTTGTTCCATCACCTGAGTCATCCGTTTCATGGTCAATTCAAATGGCTCAGAAGATAATGGATCTAAAATGCCGCTCTTTTGGATAAGCTCGATTGGATAATCACTGCCACCGCTTTTGAGCAATCCAAGATATTTAGCCATAATGGTGGGATCTTTATCAAAGACTTTTTGGGCAATGGCTGTTGAATAGATTAAGGATGTTGAGTATTGATAGACATAGAAATTGTAGTAAAAATGAGGAACATACATCCATTCATAAGCAATATACGGCTCTACAATGCATAGTCCTTGATCATGGCCATAATACTTACGCACAATGTCAAGATAAATAGCGCTCATACTCTCGCCTGTGAGAGGCTCGCCTTTTTCAATCTTCTCGTGCACTTGTAGTTCAAATTCCGCAAACAATGTCTGGCGGAAAATGGTGGTACGGAGATTTTCAAGATAACTGCCGAGCAAAAATAACTTTTCTTGGTCATTGGCAGCATGATCAATGAGGTATTGATTGAGCAGATTTTCATTGAACGTGGATGCAATTTCTGCGATAAAGATCGAGTAGCCTGCTGTTGCAAAAGGTTGTGCTTTGTTGGCTAAATAACTGTGAAGCGCATGGCCTAACTCGTGTGTTAAAGTGCTAATCGAGCTATATTCGTCTGTCCAGTTCATCAATATGAACGGGTGCATATCATAGATGCTACCATTGCAATATGCTCCGGAACGTTTTCCCTTGGTAGGCATATAATCAATCCAACGATTGGCGAATGCAGACATCAGCATATTTTGGCATTCCTCACCCATTGGATTCAAGGAATCTAAAACAATTTTTTGGGCATCAGGAATTTGATAAGCCAAATGCAGCTTAGGCGTGATCGGCACATAGAGATCATAATAATGCAACTGATCCACACCCAATGCTTTTTTCTTGAGTTCCAGGAATTTATGCAATGTCGGCAAGCTTTTATTCACTTGTTGAATCAAAGTGTGATAAACTTCCACAGGGATTTTTTCGCTATACAATTGAGCTTCCAGGCATGAATTGTACTTGCGCGCTTTGACTACAAAATAATGGTTGCGCAGCTCAGCGACAAGATTGGCACCAAATGTATTTTGGAATTTTGCCAAGCTTTCAAAAAAAGTTTGAAACACTTTTTCTCTGTCTTGCCGATTGGGCAATGACCTGGATTTCCCAAAAATCGCTGAGGTTAACTGGATTTTTTGGCCATTGCTAATGGTAATTTCAGGATATTGAAATTCAGCATTTGCAAAGATCTTAAAAATATCATAAGCATTTTGCTGAATAATTCCAGTGAGAGCCATGATTCGTTCTTCTGCATCTGATAAAGTATGCGCTTTGGTCCGAATGATGTTCTCTAAAAACATGCGGAATGGCTGAAGTTCTGGTTTATCCTGGATGTATTGACGAATGACTGTCTCATTCACTTGGGCCAGTTCAGGAGCAATGAATGCTGTTTTTTCAGCCAAGAGATTACCTAAATTGCTTGCTTCCTGCCCCATGGCTTGAGTTTCACTCACACGTAAATCTTGGTCTTTGAGAAAAGTGGAATAAGATGTAAATTTTTGGTATGCTTGGATAATATCAAAATATAGCGACAAGCCTTTATACAACGTGTCTGCATCTTTTGCCAGGATTCCAGCAAATTGCGCAATTTCATCCAATTTTTTAGAGATTTGTTCTTTATCTTTTTGCCAATCGGCTTTGGTGGCATAAATGCCGGTTAAATTCCATTGATCTTGTTCTGCAACATCAGCACGTTCTTTAGGTTGTGCTTCAATTTCTAAGCTAGCAAATGTGAATAGCATACAAAATGCACCAATCCATATCAATTTTTGCATAAACAAAAATCCTTAACAGGAAAACGAAATGATGGCAAAGAAAAAATATAACAATTTCTATGTCCATTATATTCAAAGAGTTAAAATGAAAATATAACAATTTCTATGAAGTTACTACGTCAACACAAAATTCATTCAAGAATTCACCGTCGTTTTTGCTGGCAAAGCTTGAACTTGCGTCTGTCGAATATAAAAATGTACCTGATTCCTCAACCGCTCAACTTCAATCGGTTTTGTAAGATATGTGTCTATCTTATGCTGGCGCATAATTTCCGTGATTTCTTCAATTTCATCAAGACCAGACACAATAATAATGGGCAGCGTTTGAGTTCTAGGCTGCTGGCGAAGTTCTTTGCATACTTCATCGCCATTCATCATTGGAAATCGGGGAAAGCTACGATCAATGATGGCCACCGTGATTTGCGACTGCAGGATGAATGCCAGCCCATCTGCTGGATTTGCAAAAGTATATACTTCAGCCATATCCTGCAATGCTGCCTTATATAGGCTTAAAATAAGTTCGTCGTCATCAATCGCGACAACCAATGCACGACTTTGGGAAATATTGTCAACCGATAACATTGCTCAACCTACTGAAAAACTTTTTTCTCAAATATACCTAAATTATTTATTTTTTCAAAGTCGAAATTCCATCTTTTCTTTCAAAATCATCACTGCCAAAAAGTCCGAAACGTCGAGTGATGGGAATCCAAACTTCATCTTCCCCTTCAAGATTGGTTTCTCCAGGTGTTGGTACCCAACCATCAATGGTAATTTCAGTTTGCTCTATAATTTCTTGGGCTGATGTAGGTTCCCCACTTGCAGAGTCCTTTTTGCCAATCGTCATAAACATATATTGATTGGGCGTGACATCTTCTTCATCGCCTTGTTCCTCATTTTTTGCCAATGGGAAAAAGCAATAAAATTGTTGCCCTGCTTCTGGAACATTGAGCACAAGTTCAATGACCATTTTGTCAGCCTCTGAGGTGCCACGCAATTGCCAAAGCATATTTTGAGCAACATCTTGGGACATCACAAAAACACATTTGAACAAAACCATGCATAGTGTAGTATTTTCGCGCCAACCCGCCATAAGCTGAGCATAAATGTTCGGGCGATACGAAGTATTCTCTGGCATAGAAAATGGGAGAAAGCGAATGGTGCCTTTTAGATTTTGATATTTTGCTGATTCCCTCACTTTTTTCAAAATTTTGTGCCAAGAAACAGCATCCTGTTTCAGAATATCTGGAGAAAGTTCCAAAATAAGATGAAACTGGTTATCTTTTAGATACATCTTCACATTGAGGGAGCTACAGTATTCGCAATCCATTACTTTAATTCCCTGGTCTTCTGTTCCCTCTTGGGCATAAATTGGTAGCAAGATGATGCTAATGATGAGGCAAAAAAACTGTTGCATCCATCTCATAGAAGTGCTCCTTCCTATAAAGCAGACCCTAGTTGCATCTAAGGTAAAGCACGCGTAGTTTGCTCGCTGCGGATAGGTTGTTGAATTGCATCAACATGAATTTCCATAATTTGAATTATATTACCTGCTTGTTTCGTTTTGAGTGTGCAAGTGTAGGTAATGGTTTCATTAGGCGCTAGCACAGGCAATGCGTCAAAAATCACACGATTTGCTTGGATGCGATACGCCAAAGAAGGCTTGCCTCCCAAAGTGCTATTCGCAACAACAAACAACATTTGTTCTGGAATAAAACTGCTCACTTGTAAATTACGTACTTCAGTATCTTTTTGATTGGTAATTTTCAGTATATAATTTAGTTGTTCGCCGACATGGACTGTTTCCTGGGTTTCATAATGCAAGATATCCAAGCCTGTTTGCCAAGCACTATCTTTAGCCACAAGAAATTCACTAGGCGGACTTGTTTTTTCTTCTGGAACAGGATTTACCGTGGCTTTGATTTCAGTACCCTGCGATGGCTGGCTTACGGGCGAAGGCTGTGTTGGTTTCCCTTGTACAAGAGGCAATGCCTCGGGTTTTGCACGTGGCCGCGTAGCAGGCTTGGCTACAGAATCTGGCACAGTGAACGTAAAAGTAATGGCTGTATCATTGTCTTTATGTTCTGCTGTGAATTGATCTGCTACTGCACCAATGAATTGGCCCTTGCCTTGATATAGCACAATTTTGATGTAACTCTCATACACCACAAGATAAAGCAAGCTTTCTTTTTTTGTAATCCACGTTCCAAACGGAGTAAGCACATACACACTATAACCCGCTGGCATTTCTTGCCATGAACTTGAAGAAAGAGGGCCTTTGCTTAGACGGAAAATCCACCTACGTTCCGAATCTTCTTTGAACACGCCCTCACCTGCATCCAATTCTTTTCTGGGGCCTGTGAATTCAAGCACAGTGCTTGCTCCCATATTTTTGACCACCAATTTTGTATCGGATAGTGAACCTCGAAAAGTGACCACGTTGTTTGGCCGAATTTTAATTTGCGCCAAAGTTGGCAATATTAAACAGAGCATTAAAATAATATAATAATCATGCCACCGCATAACATCTCCATCCTTATCAAAGATGATGATTGCAAAGCTTGATTTTAATATTCTTTCATTTTACGCTAGTTAGGAAAAAAATGATACTAGAAACTATTCTTTTTTTAGTATGTTTCGGAATTGTATTTAGCTCTCTTGCATTTGGAGCTGTTTATCATTGGGGGCGTAGTATTTTAATCGTTGGATGGTATTCTCTTTTATTAGTGGTATGGGCTGTGCGTCTGAAAAATAAAACAGCGTGGCAATGCCCTAAACCCATCCTTTGGATCATAGTAGGTTTGATATTTTGGCTTGTCTTGCAATATTTTCTTCCCAGAAATTATACAATTCCAGTCTCTCCAACATTGGCCCCATACATCCAGGAAATGCAAATTCCCCAAGAAATTCCCGTGCAATTCAATAGCCATCGGGGCTTTTTTACCCTGCTTCAATGGATTATTCCATTCAGCAGTTTTTTGATCATGCCTGAACTTTTAAAAACTCGCCGGCATATCTACTTATTTATTGGATGCATCACAGCATTGGCAAGTTTTCAAGGATGGTATGGACTCAGCCAATATTTTCTTGCTGATGTAATCCCATTGCTCAATTTGCCATATAAAGAGCAACGTGAATTTCACGTAAGCGGGTCTTACCTGAATTATAACACATACGCATGCTTTTTGGCACTTGGATTTATTTTAAGTTTAGGAATTTGTTCTACACTTTTTTTCCAAAAAAAAAGACGGTCTTCCATAGAAGATGAAAAAATTTTGAAAAATAAAGGGTTATGGCGAAAAATATACTATATAATTTTAGCATTAAGTATGTTTGGGATTTTAGCAGGTTTATTTTTGAGCCTTTCTCGTGGCGGTATTATATGCCTGATTTCTGGAATACTAGGCTTCCTTTTTTTTCTGCGATGGAATCGCCTATTAGGATCCCATTTTTGGGTGAGGATTGCCCAATTGGGCGGCTTAATGCTCATTACCCTTCTTTTCTATTGGTGTTGGATTGGCCTAGATCCATGGACAGAAAAGTGGGGAGAATTGCCAGACAATGTCCAAGGACGGCTTTTATTATGGCAAGCATCGTGGGATATTTTCCTAGACCATCCATGGTTTGGAATCGGGCCAGGAAGCTATCGCTATGCGATCCAAACGTATATGCCTTATGACACATATCGCCAGATTGGACCTGTGATCTATGCACACCAAGATTACCTGCAATTTCTCATCGAATACGGCTCGATCACAACGGCCCTATTAGGCGCTGGTCTATTCTTATGGGCTAAAACAAGTTGGCGCATTTTTAGAAAGCGAGAGTCATTATATCCAAGGCTTCTTTGGTGCGCAGCAGCCGCAAGCCTTATTCCAATGTATGTACATGGCTTATTTGATTTTAGTTGGCATATTCCTAGCCAATTTTTGTTAGCCAGCAGCATCATGGGTAGTTTATTAGCACGAGCACCAACAAAAGAAACAAAATAGTATTTTTTTGAGGACAATTTCAGCACCCTTGCCATTGGAGTAATCGCGCTTTATATTACAATATCTTTGCTACCAAAGAGATAAACAATTATTTTTTATTCTCTAAAATGTGGTACTCCATTTGCTATTTGAATAAATAGCGATTTTGAAGGTCATTCTTCTATCCAACCGCGAAGGCAACTCCAAGAGTCGCCTTCGTACAGACCCGATTCTATAAAGGAGGCCCACCATGAGAACTGTATGGATGCAATTATATTTAGGTAGGATGGTAGGATTTCTGGCCCATGAGCAAACTGCATACATCCGAGCTATCCAATCCCAGCCCATGATCCAATTTTATCCTAGAATCATCCTCACCAGACAAAAACAATTACTTCCAATTTTGCTGGTCGAAATTGGAAATGAAACTCAGTACGCAGTTGCTTTCCATGATAGCCAGGCAACTGAGCGTCAATGCTTAAAATCTCTTGTGGAGCAAAACGAGCTGTACCTAGTCTTTTATAATGAAGCCCGGTACCTTGCGCGCACCCTAAGGATTCCCAATCAGATACAACGATTCTTTAAACAAAGCTTTGAATTACTTGCTTTTGGCGCTCAATGTGCCATCTCTACATGAAATGGTCAGAAGGCGGCTGAGGAAACTCAGCCGCCTTCTTTTGTTCTCTTTGATAGAATGCTACGTTTTCCTGTGTCCCGTCAGGACACGATAAGACTCAACATAACCTGGGGTTAGAAACCGGTTAGAAACCCCAGGCTTTATTCCCAAACCGCTTCGCGGCAAAAAACTTTGCTTGCAACGCATCTCTGATCGAGAGTTCTATTTTCTATTATAATCAATTTTTTCTAAAATATTCTTCCAATTTTGGCATAGTGATTAAATTGGATGAGGATGCCTTTTGGCTGCATTTGTAACGTGCGGCAATTTGGCCACGATGGACCGAATCCCGAAGGCTGTGTTTGTCTAAAACAAAGCTGGATAAAAAGCCTACAGCCAAGCTATCGCCTGCTCCATTCGTGTCAATCACGGGAGATTCCATTTGTAGAGCCGCATAATGCTCCTCACTTGACCTGGTCAGGACCTTGCATCCTTGAGCACCCATGCCAGCGATCACAATGCGCTCTGGATTATCCTTGAGAAATAGGTGCATGAGTGGAGATGGATCTTTGTGATTTGCTGAGGAGAAAAAAAGCACATCTGCATATCGAATAAAATCTTGACGATACGGATCATCTTCACGAACCACATCTTGAATATCGCAAGCAATGGGCACGCCTAGGTCTTTGGCAATGGGCAACAACAATCGCGCCCAATTCGGAATATGGAAGTGCGCGAGTTTTGCTCCAGCCAACACGGCTTTGCAGACATCCAAATCAGGTTTAAGATGGATATGGGCTTTTCCATCGTAAAACCCTTTACGGCAACCATCTCGATACATGAAATTAACACTGCGACTGGTGCCCATTGGATCTATAAACATCGCTGTGGTATCAATCCCATTTCTTGCAAATTCCTTCCGAATGAACTCCCCACTAAAATCATCTCCCACATAGCCAATAAAGGCAGCCTTTTTTCCTAGTTGACTATATCCAAGGCTTGCATACCCGCCAGCCTGCCCAATGCAGTCAATGTTTTCTGAAAAATTGGACTCTGCTGTGAAATCTATGTAATTCCCATACACATTGGTATCAATTCCCACGTTTCCAATGACCACGACATCAAATTTTTGATTCATGCAATGGATTCCTTTCACAAAGCCTGCGCAATGCTGGCTTTTTAAGTTAAGCTAAGAATTACTGAAATATTATAATTTGAAATTATTATTTTATTTGAAATTATTTATATATTCATGCTCCAAAAAACTAAAAAAAATTCAAATTCAGTTTACAATCCAAGTAATGTTTGTTATCCTTTTGAATTGTGTATGCAAAATTTTTGCATGATCATAACCGCGTAGTCGAGGCTTTTATGGCCGTGTGCATAACAAGGATGCAAGCCATCGTCTTATGCACTGGCATAACGCAAGCGGCTACCTATCATTATGATGCGACAAAAATTAAATTGATTGAATGCTTAACCATGTACGTTTGATTTTATGCCAGCGCTTTGAAGACAATGTTTCTCATTGTTGTTATGCTTGCAGTCGTGAAGGCTACAAGCTTACATAAGGAGTTTTTCATGCAATTTCGTTATTTTATCCTGGTCTTGATGGTATGGTTAACAGCTCAATGCCTATTTGGATACGAACCTCAAGAAAAAAAGAGAACAGAAGGTGGAGTGCCAATCCCACAAGGAACTCGGTTTCCGTGTTGGTCGCCGGATGGGAATTGGATTGCTTTTTCATTCCAGGGAGATATTTGGAAAATGCCAGCTCAGGGCGGTAAAGCGACACGTCTTACCCTCCATGAGGCAGACGACATTAAACCACGTTGGTCACCGGATGGCAAGCAGATTGCTTTTTCTTCCAATAGATCTGGCAATTTTGATATTTGGACCATTCCCAGTGACGGCGGCTTGCCGACCCAAATCACCTTCCATAGTGGCCCAGACTTTGTCGCAGATTGGACCCCGGATGGAAATTGGATTTTCTTCTATGCTCAACGAACTGGTGATGTAGAAATTTGGAAAGTTTCTGCAAAAGGCGGAACCCCATTGCAAATCACATACGATGGCGGCCGAGATCCTATGCTTTCCCCGGATGGGAAAACAATGGTCTATATTCGCGGGGAAGTATCGTTATGGATGCGTGGGTACCAAGGTGCCAGCAATTGGGAAATATATCTCCAACGTTTGGATCAAGAGGATGTCCCTCGTAAACTCACAGATTCCCTTGGAAATGAACTGAGCCCATTTTTTAGTGCCGATGGAAAGACCATCTATTTTCTGAGAGAAACCGAAAGCATTGCCAAAGATGGACAGAAAAAATTCATGTACAACCTTTGGCGCATGGACTTGGATGGACAAAATCAAAACCAAGTCACGACCTTAGATCAAGACATATTTTTCCCCATGTTGTCCAAAGATGGGCAAAAAATCATTCTGGAAAAAGATTTTCAAATTTGGCAGTTGCAACTCCAAGATGGAAAAGCGATTGTCATTCCTTTAGAAATTATCTCTGACATACGCGACAATGGTGAAACCACCCGAATCATTTCCCAAGGAAATGAGATGGCCCATTGGTCCCCGGATATGAAAGAGATCGTATTTGCTTTGGATGGCGATCTTTGGATTATGCCAGCAGGCGGCGGCAAAGCACGTCAGATTACCCAAGGTTCAGGCAAAGATCAATGGCCTCGCTTTTCTCCAGATGGCAAATGGATTGCTTATTACTCAGACAAATCCGGCAACGATGATATTTATCTCTTGAACTTGGCCACAGAAGAAGAACGCCAGCTCACAGACGATAAAAGCAGCGATTTTTTCCACAGTTGGGCACCAGATAGCAAATCCATTGTTTTCACTTCAGAGCGCAGTGGAAATCGAGATATCTGGATCGTTGAGCTCAGCAGCGGAATCCCACAGCAAATCACCAATGCACCTGGGCCAGAGGACGATGCAGTGATTTCTCCGGATGGTAAATGGCTAGCATTTGATTCAGATAAAAGCGGAAATCAAGAAATCTGGGTCATGCCCATCAAAGGTAAATACCCAGAAGATGCAGTGCAACTGACCAAGAAAGGCAACCTGACTCAGGTAGCCAGTTGGTCTCCGGATAGCCAATTTCTTGCGTATGAACACAACGATGCACGCGGTGATTCCAGTATTTGGGTGATTGCCCGATCTGGCGGCCCATCCATGCAAGTTGTTGATGAAGGTGCCATGCCATGCTGGTCACCGAATGGCAAATGGCTTTTGTATGAAAAAACAGAAGACGATGTCAAAACCACCATGCGCATTCCAGCACCCACTGGCATTCACTTAGGCGAACGACTTGATTTTTATGCAGAAGTTTCCATAGATACTGCCAAAGAGAGAATGCAAATTTTTGAACAAGCATGGACAGCCATTGAGAAAGGATTTTACGATCCTAAATTGCATGGAGTGGATTGGCAAAAAATTAAAAAAATCTATACTCCATTGGCAGAAAATGCACGAACTGATTGGGAATTAGAAGCAGTGATCAACCGTATGGTTGGTGAGGTACAGGCATCCCATATGGGCATCCAAATTGAACCAGATCCAAGTAAAGTTGTGACTGGTAATTTAGGCTGGAGCCTCGAACCTGTCCCAGGCCGTCCTTTTTATCAAGTCAAAAGCGTTGTGAAAGATGGGCCGGCTGACAAAGCCTGGATCCGATCAGGGGACTATGTATTTGAAATCGCAGGAAAATTGTTTGCAGATAATCTAAGCATAGATGAATTGCTCAACAATACCATTGGCAAAGAAATCAAAATTTTCATCAGCCCTACCTTGGATCCCTACCAAGGACGATACGTCAAACTTACCCCAGTCACATCTGAAACAATTGAGCAATTGCAATATCATCAATGGGTACGAGAACGCATCCAAATGGTCAAAGAAGGATGCGAAGGTAAAGTCATCTATATCCATCTCCAAGAAATGAATCAAGAATATCTCCAACATTTTTTGCAAATGGTACAAAAAACAATGGATTTAGCAGAAGGCATGATCCTGGATGTTCGCAATAATGGCGGTGGCAATATCCATCAAGAATTGCTGGATGTTTTCATACGCCAGCCATATCTTCTATATCAAGTCCGGGATCAAAAACGAATGCCGCAGCCTTCGTTGTATTGGGACAAACCCGTTGTTTTGCTCGTGAACGAACGCTCGTTTAGCGATGCAGAAGTTTTCCCCTACGCTTTTCAAGCACTCAAGATCGGCTATGTAGTTGGAATGCCCACTGCTGGCGGCGTGATTGGAACCCATGATATGCATTTTTCCAATCGGGTGACATTCCGCGTACCTCAAGTCGGTTATTACACCCTAGATGGTCGCAACCTAGAAGGATTTGGCGTGCAGCCTGATTTTATTGTACCTGAAACCCCCACAGACCGCAAAGAAGGTCGCGACCCACAATTGCTCAAAGCCATGCAAGTGGTCTTACATGAAATTGCAGTGCAAAAACAAAAAACGCAAGCCCAGCAACCATAAGCCGTATAGGGCCGGCCAGCTTCAAGTGCAGTCGGCCCTATACACTCCACACGTCCACTGTAAGGTTTGCCTAGCTCTCCCAAATGCCAAGCGCCTGGCCCATTTAGATGGAATCTTTTGCAATGCTGCATTGTCTAGCCATTGCCATGATAAAATCTGCAAGCCATGCTGAGCATATTGCTTTTCTAAAAGCTTACAATATTCAGGTGTAAAGCTGGGCAACCCCATTTTTTGAATCTCTGCTGCTTCATACTTAACCTCATAGTCTATCAAGATTACAATGCTACAGGAGGATTTTGCAATTTTGCATAGATTTTGGCAAAATTCTGCATGGCCTGCAACAGCGCCTTGCAATAGTGATCCCCAAGGCAGGATGATCCAGACCTGGTCTGCGATGTGTTCTAACTCGCTTGGCAATTGCTGTGCATTGGCCACAACGTACAATGCATTGGGAATCCCACCTTTGGATGGTTTACGATAAATTTTATGAGAATATTCCTCAAGGCTTTGGCGGTCGGCATCTATCCCAATCCAAAAGTTGTCAGGATAGGCTTTAGCAGATTCATAGATAAATTTTCCATCACCTGTTCCTAAGTCTATATGAATTTTGGTAAATTTTTGGATGAGTGCTTGTAAGTCTTGTTGACTGATCCAAGCATTTTTTTTCCCTTGCATAATCTCCATCATAAAAATTTGCATCTCCAATTAACATAACAACATCAAGGAGAATATTATGTGTGCTTATGGCCAAACATTTTTCTTGTTGTGCCTTGCTTTACTCTGCTGCATGAGTGGCAATGCAGAAAATTTATACGATAAAATGCGTGGGCCAGCAGTGGCGCAGAAAGCCGAAGCATGGCTTTCTCAGATGACCCTGGATGAAAAAATTGGGCAAATGACCCAAGTAGATATCACTGCATTGAGAGATCCACAGCATATCACAACTTATTATCTTGGGTCATTGTTGGCCGGAGGCGATTCTGAAGCCCCAGATATTCAACCCCAAGGCTGGCTAAAATTATACCAAGAATATCAAAAGTTTGCTCTTCAAACCAGGCTAAAAATTCCGCTTATTTTTGGAATTGATGCAGTTCATGGACACAACAATGTCCAAGGCGCGGTTGTTTTTCCCCATAATATTGGATTAGGGGCCACGCATAACCCTGCGTTGGTGCAGGAAGCTGGCAAAATCATTAGCCAAGAAATCGCTGGCACAGGCATGAATTGGACATTTGCTCCCTGCCTGGCAGTTGTCCAAGATGAACGATGGGGAAGGTCTTATGAAAGCTTTGGAGAAATGCCTGATTTGGTAAGCTCTTTAGGCAAGGCATTTGTCCAAGGATTGCAAATGCCAGAGTCCAAGCGGCCGATTACAATCGCTTGCGCCAAGCATTATATGGGAGACGGCGGCACCACGCAAGGTCAGGACCAAGGCAATACTGAATGTGATGAACCAACATTGAGAAAGCTTCATTTGCCCGGATATATTGCAACCATAGAGGCTGGTGTAGGCACAGTCATGATTTCCTATAGTAGTTGGAATGGGAAAAAAATGCACAGCCATCATCAATTGATCACCGAGGTCTTAAAAGGCGAGCTCAAATTTCCAGGATTCGTTGTTTCGGATTGGGCTGGCATTGACCAATTGCCCGGAGATTATAAAAGCGATATTCAAGAATCTATCCTGGCAGGCTTAGATATGGTGATGATCCCCAATGGCCCAGGTCTTGTGAATCCAGATGGCTCTGTCAGTTTGAATAATAATTATGTCGAATTCATCACGTATCTCAAAGAATTGGTACAAGAAGGCAAAGTGCCAATCGCCCGAATTGATGATGCTGTACGCAGGATTTTGTTGGTTAAAATTGCTTCTGGGCTTGTGGAATACCCTTATGGCAACCCAGATTGTATCCAGCAAATTGGCCAGGCATCTCACCGGGCAGTGGCGCGAGAGTGTGTGCGGCAATCTTTGGTCTTGCTCCAAAATCGTGGGCAAATATTGCCTATATCTAAAGAATTATCGCGCATTCACGTAGCAGGAAAAAGCGCAGATGATTTAGGCAATCAATGCGGTGGTTGGACAATCTCCTGGCAAGGAGCAAGCGGACAAGCAATTTCAGGTGGAACAACAATTTTGCAAGGCATTCGGCAAACAGTTGCTTCAACAACACAAGTCACCTATACCAAAGATGGCGTAGGTGTCAATGGCGCAGACATTGCGATCGCTGTGATTGGAGAACCGCCTTATGCAGAAATGTTTGGCGATGCCAAAGACCTGAGTCTGGCCTTGGATGATATAACCGTGATTCAAAATCTTAAGCAAGCGGGTATCCCAATTATTGCAGTGTTTATAGGTGGAAGACCAAGACTGATCCAAGATATTTTGCCAGATTGTAATGCATTTGTGGTTGCATGGCTTCCTGGGACCGAAGGCCAAGGTGTGAGCGATGTGCTTTTTGGCAACGCTCCTTTTGTTGGGAAATTGCCTATTTCATGGCCTAAAGCTATGTCGCAATTGCCGCTTCAACCTGGGCAATCAACGTATGAACCTCTATTTCCTTATGGTTTTGGCTTAAAGTAGTCTGATGATGCCTTTGTGTAAGTGCAATAACATAATAGAAAGGACACATACTATGGCTTTGGACGATTCACGCAAGATGGCAGATTATGCCATGATTTATAATTTGTTTGCCAAGATTGCCTCTCTTCGTAGTGAAGCAGAAGTGATTCATGAGATTGCGGACACGTTCATTTTGCTTTGCGCTCCTTCTGAATTATGCTACTTAGCAGTGCACGAAGGCATACCTGGAAATCTCCAAGACATGCAAACAATGGATATCCTAGAGAATGCTGATGAACTAGGCAAAATGGCAGCTCTTGGACAAGATTATGCTTGGAGTTTTGATCCATACGGATTTTACATCAAATTACAGCACACCGACCAGACAGTGGGAATCATCAAACTCTCAGGATTTGCTTTTCCTGAGCATCGGGAGCATTATCTGAACTTAGGAATTACCATTGCTCCAGTTTGCGCTTTAGCTATAGAAAATGCTCGCAAATATAAAAAATTGCAGCAGGCACAGCAAGAATTGCAGGTTGCTAAAGAAGCGGCTGAAGCTGCCAATCAGGCAAAAAGTGAATTTTTATCGAATATGAGCCATGAATTACGCACCCCTTTGAATGGTATTCTTGGCTATGCCCAAATCCTCAAGCGTGATAAGCAATGCACAAACATGCAAAAGCAGGGGCTGGAAGTTATTGAACGCTGTGGCAATCATTTGCTGAGCCTCATCAATGAACTTCTAGATATGGCTAAGATTGAAGCACGTAGGCTTGAACTACATCCACAGCCATTTTTATTCAAAGAATTTTTATCAGAAGTTGCCCAAATCATTGGTATTCAAGCGAAGCAAAAAGAACTAAATTTTCAATTTACACTGGAGGAAAGATTGCCAACTGTTGTTTTGGGTGACGAAAAGCGGCTTTGCCAAATTTTATTAAACTTGCTTCATAATGCTGTGAAATTCACACCAAAGGGCACAATTACACTAAGCGTGTTTCTTGACAATCAACAGATTTGTTTTGAAATCAAAGACACTGGCATTGGGATCCCAAAAGAATATATTGAGCAAATTTTTGTTCCATTTCAACGAGGGCCAAAATCAAATCAAAAAATTGATGGAACTGGATTGGGCTTGCCTTTGAGCCGTAAGCTCATAGAACTTATGGGAGGTACGATCCATGTCCAAAGCGTGGTCGGGCAAGGCACTGCCTTTGGTTTTGCTTTATGTTTGCCTATTGTCCAAGATGCACCAAGGAAAAGGCATGCTAATCAGAACATCATTGGCTTTCAAGGCAGGCAAAAACAAATTGTGATCGTAGATGATTGCTTAGAAAATCGCCTAGTGCTTTATCATTTTTTAGAACCACTTGGCTTTAAAATTTTTGAGGCAGCAGATGGTGCAGAAGGTTTGGCCAAAGTGAAAGCAGTATTGCCTGATTTGGTTTTAATGGACCTGGTCATGCCCAATATAGATGGGTTTGAAGCAGCACGGCAATTGAGAAATGATGCATGCTTGCAACACATTCCAATTGTGGCAGTGTCTGCAAGTAGCAGCATCAACTCAGAAACAATGCTCTTCAAAAAACAATTTGATGATTTTTTGCCAAAACCCGTTGATTTTGAACAATTGTTGCATGTTCTCTCAAAACACATGCATTTGGAATGGATGTATCAAGAAACAGAAATGGAAATCAGCCATACAAATTCTTCCATTGATTCGGCGATCCCTTCACTTCAACAGTTGGAGTCCTTGTACAAAGCAGCACGTCTTGGCGATATTCTTGGAATCCGCTGCATGCTTGAACAATTTGCTCAACAACCTGAACTTGGATATTTTATAGAGCAACTGAGAGTTTGGGAAAAATCTTTTGAAATTAAAAAGATACGCGAATTTCTAAAGCAATATGTAGGAGAACAACAAGATGGCCAATCATGAAGATATTAGAGATACAATTTTGGTTGTAGATGATACACCGGCCAATCTTGGTACTTTATTTGAATGCCTCCACAACCTTGGATATAGTGTGTTGCTGGCACAAAGTGGAGAAGATGCCTTGGAATTGCTAAAAGAAAAAATTCCAGATCTCATTCTCCTTGATATTCTCATGCCAGAAATGGATGGATTTACGCTATGCCGTTGTATCAAAGCTAATCCTCAAACAAGAGATATCCCAATTTTATTTATCACAGCATCGGATAATATAGAACATAAATTGATCGGCTTTCAAGTAGGAGGCATAGACTATATCACCAAGCCATTTCAACAAGAGGAAGTGTTGGCCCGCATCCAAACACATCTGAAACTTCAGCATCTCAGACAGGATTTAGAAAAGCACAACATCCAATTGCAACAGGAAATTGAAATACGAAAAAAAACCGAACAAGAACTTGCTCAAGCTAAAGAAGTTGCCGAGCTAGCCAAGAAAGCCCAAGGCCTTTTTTTAGCACACATCAGCCATGAAACCCGCAATCTTCTCCATGCCATCATCAATAGCGTACAATTGCTCAACTACACAAATTTAGATGATCAGCAAAATGAATATATGAGCACCTTGATTCAATCTTCAGATATGCTATTGTATATCATCAACGATATCCTAGACTTTGCTAAAATTGAATCCGGCAAATTAGAATTCGTCATCAAAGATTTTAACTTGGTTTATATGATTCAGCAGACCCTACAAATCTTAATGCCAAAAGTATTAGGAAAGCACTTGCAGCTCCATTGGAGTATTGAAGCTGAGCTGGGAGAAAATTGGAGAGGCGATTCTATACGTATCTGCCAAATCTTGCTCAATTTGCTCGGCAATGCACTCAAATTTACAACGCATGGATTTGTTCATCTCCATGTCCAGCAAATAATTGTCAATTCTCAAACTATGCTGCGGTTTGAAATTCGTGATACAGGGCCAGGCATTTCTCCAGAACAACAGGCACTGTTGTTCGAGCCTTTTTCTCAGTTGAGTCATGTACGTGAGGGAACAGGTCTAGGATTGGCGATTTGTAAAAAGCTAGTCGAATTAATGAATGGACAGATTGGGGTGCAAAGTGAGTTAGGAAAAGGTAGTACGTTTTGGTTCACTCTACCGTTGAGCCCTGCTGCAATGCGAGCTGACGAATTGGCACCTCAAGAAAAGAGAACTGTGACTTTGGCAAAGCCAAGGCGAGTTTTACTAGTCGAAGATGATCCAATCAACCAAAAAGTAGATTCAATTATTCTAGTGCAATTGGGTGTTGAAGTGGATATCTCTAACGATGGGCATGAAGCACTGCAATATCTTCAGGAAAATAGCTATGATGCGATTTTGATGGATCTTGAACTACCAGAAATGGACGGAATGGAATTAGCACAGATGATCCGAGATCCCAATAGTAGAGCCTTACAACACGATGTGCCCATCATTGCCTTAACAGCCCATACAGATGCCCAAGAAGAGTGCTTGCATGCTGGGATGACTGGATATATCACAAAGCCGATTCAACCTGATATATTATGGACTACCTTAACTCAGTATTTCCCATTGCCAGATCAGTCCAATAGCAAACACAAAAGGCCGATTGCTCCTCTCATGTATGGCAAAAAGATTTTCGATTATGAAGCATTTTTACATCACGTTGGAGATGATTGGGAGCTATATCACAGCATCCTCCAAACAGTCCCATCAGATTTACACAAGCAAATCACTAAATTACAAGCTTATATCCAAGCAAAAGATGCGGCAGGCGCAATGGGCCAAGCCCGCACCATCAAAGGCATGATGGCCAATCTCGCAGCCCATCGCATCCAAGACGTGGCTTATGAAATAGAATTAGCAGGAAAAAAAGGTGATCTATTGCAATTGCAAGAACTTGAAAAACAATTGCTCACAGAAGCCGAATTATTTTTAGAAGAGCTAGCTGCCCATACAGCAGCCGATTAAGATTAAGCCGAAAAAGATTTGCAATACTGAGTTGCTTTATGATGGCGTACATAACACATTGCCTTACATTTTGCTATGTACGCCATCTATCAATAAAAGCCGTGGGCTATGAACGGCGGCTATGTAGGTTTCTTCGGCCGGTTGTCATTATGACGATCATGCCCAACACGCATCAGATAAAGCATTCGTTATGTCATACGCGCGTGTAGGGCCGCCTCGCTAGAGCAATTTTCATACATTCTTGAAGTTGGGATGGATTAAGCCAAGCATTCATCAAGCATTGCCAGGGTGTCCTAAGGTGCTACAGACCAAGCCTTTTTCTAAACCGGCCTATCATCGTGATTCCTAATACCATCAACCACCATACATTCAACTCAGGAACCACTGTGATATAGTATTGCTCAATGCCGAGGGTGGCATGTTGGCTTAGCTCAGTGGCAGAAAGCGCGCGGTTAAATACCGCCACTTCATCCAGAGCACCATAAAAGGATTCGTAATCGCCTTCATAGCCACCGCCAATGCGGATCATGCTCCACCCATCTTTCCATTGTGAGCTAGTGACAACAGTCTTATCGAGTTGGCCATTGATGTATAAACTGATATTTGTCCCGTCGTTCACCATAGCAACATGGGTCCATTGGTTCAGAGCCACGGTTGCGTTGCTGCTTCCAGAAGTATAAGCACACAAATGCCCAGATTCAATGTATAAGGCAGTATCCGACCAACTCCCTTTGTAATAGGTATTGATCTGCAAGATCGTTTTATAGATGCTACCATTGGCATTGTAACTGCCTAAATTGATCCAGGCTTCAATCGTAGAAGGCGAAATACTGCTCACAGCACCCATGTCCACGTAGGCACCAGCACTAGAAAATTGATATGCTTTGCCATACTTGCCTGTGACTCCACGAGTCACACCACCAACAAGAGTGCCTGTGAAGTGTCCGGTTTCATCTTTTACTACACCGGATGTGTCATCCATTTTCCAATATCCTACTAAAGCTGACTCATACACTGGTGCAGCCCAGAGAGCCCAGCCTAGCAAGATCAATACAACAAAACCGCTATATTTCATAGTTTTTTCAGCGTTTTTCTGAAAAAAACACTGCCTCCATGATCAAAATGTTCAGCCAAAATCAATGATCCACAAGAAAGCATGATTGGTAGCAGCAAAACCAGCTACCAATCATCATAATGCTTCTTCAGTTAATAGCTGGCCTCAGTCAGTTTCACTTTGCCGCGGAAGATCCAGTAAATACAAGCAGTATAAGCTAATACAATGGGCATTCCAATTCCCGCAATGATCAACATGATCTGCAAGGTTTTAGGTGTAGATGCAGCGTTATAAATATTCAAGCTATTTTCTGGATTAGGATTGGAAAGCACAAGATTTGGATAGATACTGATCGCAAACAAAGCCATGAGCGCAGCAATTGTCACACAAGAAGACAGAAATGCACGGAAATCACGGCCATGATAAAGCTCGCGTGGGATGTTGACAATGGCTAGGACATTGATCAAAGGTATGACCAATAAAATTGGGTAATCCAGCAAGTTCTTAGTACTATGCGGAATATAGAACAACGTAGCGATTGTGGTGATCCCATAGAACATCATAAACATAAGGATTGTTTTGTTGACCCAGCCACGCAAGCGATCATGAAGTGCGCCTTGATTTTTCACCAGTGCATAGAGCGTGCCGTGCATGATAAACAAAGCCACTGTGGTCAGACCCACCAAAACAGGATATGGCTTGAGTAAGCTGAAGAAACAGCCAGTGAACTCATGCTTGGCATTGAGCGGAATGCCCAACATGATATTACCCAAAGCCACGCCCATGAGCAAACTTGCCACCATGCTGCCCACGGAAAAGCTCGTGTCCCAGGTCCGCCGCCACCATTGCATGGGCAACCGGCTGCGAAATTCAATAGAAACTGCACGGAAGATCAAAGCAAAAAGCAATAACATGAACGCTAAATAAAATCCAGAGAATACACTAGCGTATACTTCTGGGAATGCAGCAAACAGCGCGCCTCCACCAGTGACCAGCCATACTTCATTCCCGTCCCAGACAGGGCCAATGGAATTGAGCATCAAACGGCGTTCTTGATCACCTTTGGTAAAAAGGTGGATGGCTCCCACTCCAAGATCAAATCCATCTAAGATAGCATAGCCAGTGAACAATACACCAACTAAGCTAAACCACACCATATTTAAGTCAATCATGCTTGCTTTGCCTCCTCAGAAATTTTCGCCAGTTCTGGACCTTGTTGGATTTTGTGGTTCAATACAACAATGAACAAGGCAAACAAAATTGTATACACAATCCCAAACAAAACCAAAGAAGCCCAAACCTGCCCTGCAGGCAAATTCGGGGAAACAGCATCACTGGTACGGAGGAAATTATACACAATCCAAGGTTGACGACCCACTTCAGCCACAATCCAGCCCAATTGATTCGCAATCTGTGGCCCTAACACGGATAGGACAAAGATCCACATCAACCAAGGCTTATCAAAAATTGTGCCTCTCCAATAGAGAAATAGCCCGAGAAAGCTCAGCCCAATCAATCCCATGCCCAACCCCACCATGATGTGGTAAGCTTGGAACAGCAATTGAAGATACGGCGGCCGATTTTCTGGAGGGAAACTCTTCAATCCAGGAAGTGGCACATTTGGATCAAAATGCACTAAATAACTCAACATACCAGGAATAGCAATGCCATAGACTTTTTCTTGCTTCTCATCCACCCAGCCTGCGATATATAAATCCCCAGGCGCAGATTCAGCAAAGTGAGCTTCAATGGCCGCGAGTTTGGCTGGCTGATATTTGCTCACGACCATGGCACTCAAGTGGCCTGTGCCCAGTTGCAGCAAAGAACCAATGCAAGCCGCAATGATACCCAGCTTAAATGCAGCTTTGCCAAATTCAAGATGTTTTTTACGCACCACATAATACGCACTTATGCTGAGCACTAAGAATGCACCAGCCTGCAATGCACCACCCAGAACATGAGAGAGCCGTACCATGGCTGATGGATTGAACACCACAGCCCAAAAATCCGTAATCTGTGCCCGTCCTGCTCCTGGCGGTATATGAAAGCCAACCGGAGTCTGCATCCATGAATTGGCCACCACAATCCAGACTGCACTCAAGATCGAGCCTAAGCACACCATGCACGTGGCAAAAAAATGCATCCGGCTGCTCACCCTGTTCCAGCCAAACAACAACAACGCTAAGAAACTAGATTCCAAAAAAAACGCAAAAATTCCTTCTGCTGCCAGCACACTGCCAAAAATATCACCAACATACCTCGAATAATTGGCCCAGTTTGTACCAAACTCAAACTCTAACACAATACCAGTGGCAACGCCAAGTGCAAAAATAAGGCCAAATATCTTTAACCAAAATTTCGTCATTTGTTCATAGATCTGCAATTTCGTCTTCAGGAACATCCCCTCCATATACACCAACATCACCCCCAGCCCAATGCTCAAAGGCGGGAAGATGTAATGAAAGGCTGTAGTCAATGCAAATTGCAGCCTGGAAAGACTTAAGGAATCCATACACAACATCCTTTTGAAACAAACCACCACATTCAAAAAATCCATAACCCATAAGCTACATCTCAACCAGGAATCATGATTGTTTTTAGCTTCATCTATCAGCATCAGGTGGTTAGAATTGGAATAAAAAAAAGACAAACAAATAAAAGAAGCCAAAAAGCATTGAAAAAAATAGCAAAATTAAAAACAAAAAGCAATCAAAATCGTAAAGTAATGATGCAAAAATTAAAGATTCAGCAAAGTGCTATGTTTTTCTAGTAAAGCATCCGTTCCTGGTTGCGAGCAAACTGATTCGTTTTTATAACGTTAAGTATCCTTCACGGATTTCTTTATTAATGCAATAGGCTCCCAATACTCCGCAAATAATTACCTGTACAAGTAAGCTGTATTCGGTGCTATGCCCACGGCTTGTTGAAGATAAACTGGGAACATCCGAAGGACAAAATAGAAGAACCCAAAAATCTTTATTGTTCCATATACTTGATATTACTATAAATCCTATATAGCCGCCTATAGCGCATAATAATCCTCCCCAAAGAGAAAATAACCATCGTCTATGACTAGAAACAATTGGATATGGTTCCTGACCATTTGAAACTTTTGCACCAACTGCACACCCATAAGCAATTCCAAGCACAGGAAAGACAAAGACTGTAAAAGTCCAGAAATCACTAAAAGAAGTCCATGTACTTGCAGCAAAAAAACACGCTAATGCACCTAAAATAATTCCTACAATAGCAAAAGCAGTGGAAAACATAAATTGATACATAGCTTTACCTTTCATTTAATCAATTTCATCACCTGAGCCTATCCGAAAAATCACAAAGACTACCCAAGTTGCTAGTTGTTCAAACTAGGATGTGTTTGCAAACTAAATTGAAAGAAAAGCAAGAAAAGAAGCAAAAGATATAATACCGCCTCTAAAATAGAGCCCAATTAGCAAAAAAGAGGCGATTATGAATACTATACCAAGAAAACGGCTGATAAGCAACCAGTGGAAAAAAATAGTTGGGACCGTAATGTAATCATTATTTTTTCGATGACTTTGCTGGAAAGGCATTAAATGCATTGGAAGCAAATGCTGTGAATGTGAACGTAAGTGGTGCATCCAACTGACGCAGGAAATACGCTTGAATTTTGCCTTATTTTTTCGATGACTTTGCTGGAAAGGCATTGAATGCATTGGAAGCAAATGCTGTGAATGTGAATGTAAGTGGTGCATCCAACTGACGCAGGAAATACGCTTGAATTTTGCCTTCTGCAGCATCCAAAAGCACGGCATGCTGTACGAGAGAATAGCATCCAACAATGAAATGGTCATCTCCATAGTGTATGAGCCTAGGCCGTTCAATATTATAGATTGTTTTGATCTCTGGTTTTTCTGGAGTTAGGATAAAAACAGCATCACTAAATTCACTGGTGATCGCAAACTTACGATTTCCGTAGGCAATGGCATAAGGGTCAGCATCTAATATGCGAGAAGTCTGTTGCCATGTTCCTTGATCTCTTTTAAAGAACCAGATGCTTCTGGAAAAAGGATTGATCACAGCAAAATATCCATTTCCATAGACAAGGCGTGGAATAATTGTCTCAAATTTTTTGTCCCATTCAGGATGTACTTCTACAGGGCATACTACCTCGGGTAATAGATCCAATTCACTAATAATCAAGAAAAGCCCACCATTAGGCTCTACAGTAGAGACACAAAGAACAGCAAAATATCCATTTCCATAAGCAATATTGTATGGTGCATAGTCTCCAATTTTTTTGCTCAAATCAAGCTTTGAAAGTTTGTCTTCCACTGGATCATAAAAGCTGGCAGATTGGCTAAGATGGTTGAGCATTGCAATATACCGATCGCTGCACGTGATAGTCCAACCACCTTCTTCTCCTGTTAATTTTTCCGTAAACTTAAGGTTTTCATCACATAGAACAATGCGATCTCCACCAGCAAAGGCAAAATCCTTCCAAAGAGCAATTCCATAGCACTCAGCATCATACGCTTTCCGAAAATTCATGGAAGGCCATTCCAGAATCACGGCTTTTTTAGCAATCGTCGTGCTCACCGCTAGCTTATATAAAGCATTATGCCAACTAAATGCCATATAGCGATTGCCTTGCAATACATCCATTCCAAGTAGATCTTGTTTTTGTTGGTCTGGTAAAATGCAAAAGTCTTCATTCCCTACAAAAAAGGTAGAGCGTGATTCACCCACCACAGATTCCACAGATTGGTTGATATATGTTGTAGAAGAAGGCACTTGCAATTGCTGTGTGGTGAATGTTCTCGCATCTATGAGCAATGCCGGGTCATTGGGATGCCGTACTAGGAAATAGGGATATCCAAAAAGAACCTGAAGAGGATTGGCATTTACTAAAACTTGGCTTATGTTATAGCTATTGACTTGCAACAAGGTGACAAAGCTAGAAAAACTATTGGGAATTGCAAATATTTGGTTGCCGTATACAATGCTTTTCGCCACAAAGCCAATGTCTATTTTTTTTGCTAGTTCTACGGTATAATCATCTTTAACCCGAAGCACGGCTAGACTGTCTTGGTCCACTCCTACAACAAAATGGCTCTGGCCATAAGCAAGCGCAGTTGGGAAAGCCCCAAACACTACTCGATCTTGTATACTCGCTGTTTCACTGACAACTTCACCGTTTTCATTAAAAACGCTGATCAATTTAATGATACTTGCTGTGTGCTCTGTATCTGCATTTTCTCCAGTAGCATAGCTATTGATGACCATAAAGTAAATCTTTTGTGCGTATTCCCCTGCTCTCTCTGGCCATTCTTTTAAGAGATAGGTTGGGAGAACAGCGATTTGGGTCGGATTTTTGCCAACAATGTCTGGAAATACTACGGGGGTGACATCTGGCAATCTGGCTTCTCGCACGAACATGACCTGGCCTTCATATTCTCTGGCCGGCCGATATGTGGCGGCAAAGTATCCATAAGCATAGATCAAATCATTGGGATTGTTGATGCCCAGAATGTATTCTTGCGTACTTTCTCTTTGTAAGAAGACAATACACCCATTGCTGCCGTCTTTTGCCACACCATCTAAAAGTATTGCAATGAATTTTGCTCCAGCAACTATCTTAAGGGATCTAGCAGTAGGCTCGACTATGCAGCCTTGAAGTGCTAGATCATAAGATTTTTCAATGCCACCAAACTGATCTAGATAAGCAAGCTTAAAAACCATGTTGCCGGTATTATCGCGTAGTTCGCCTATTAAGACAAAGCTGCCCATTCCAAGATACGCTGCACTGCTCCATCTTTGCACGTCATCGTTGGGAATAGAGATCGCTGCTTGAGGATTGGTCAAGTCCAGCAGCATGGCATATTTTTCATCCGTGAGCAAGAATTTCTGAAATTCATTGACCTTAAGCTGCAAGATAGTGCTGGCGCTACTGAATATATTTCGAGCAGTTATCGTGTGATATAAAGTTTCTGTAGCCCCACAAGGAATGCCTGTGATCACGCCGGTTTGGGTATTGAATTGTAAGTTTTCTGGCAATGGCGGACTAATCTGAAATTCTGTCGCAGAGCCAGCTTCCAGCATTGGAGCATTGGGGACAATGGAAGTGAGCATCCCATAAACTGCTGGATTTTGGCTATAGCTTAGGCCCTGAACAGGAGGGACATCGGATTCATCTGGGGAGCAGCCCAAAAAACATAGCAAAACGTGAAGCCATATCCCCCAATAGAGTGTACTCAATTTTATTTCCATAAATTCCTCCTATTCTGGAATAAACACAGAAGATCCCCATTTTGTTTCATGCTCAACTTCAAACAAAAAATGGGCTTGAATTTTCCCTTCTATGGCATCCAATAATACTCCTTGTTGGAATCTTGAAAAACATGTGATCCAAAAACGGTCGTCTCCTGCAATAATGTTAGTTGGTTTTTCTACATTCGAAATTGTCTGCATTATCTCGCTGACAGAATTCCAAAGTGTGATGGTGTTGCTTTTATAATTTGCTATGGCAAAACAACGATTGCTATAGGCGACTGCCAAAGGCATTTTGCCAACTGCTATTGTTTTGATTACAGCCTCTTTTTCAGCATCTATGATGGTGATGTCATTGGAATTTGAATTGGCAACAACAAAACAAGAATTGCCAAATGCAATAGGCGAATTTGTTGCGTATGTAGATGTGAAGAAAAGTCTTCCAGCTTGCAAAGGGCCAATCAAATTCTCAGGCCGATCAGGATGGATAATCCAGATCCATGCAGATAATGTGCTATCTATGCTAATTTTATCTGGCGTGCTCCAGACTGCGAAACAACCATTTCCAGATGCAATCCATTTGGGCTGATAAACTTTGCCACTAGAATCCTTAAGTTCTATTTCTGCAGTAATCGTATCTGTGTTCGCATCCACCAATGTGACATACGGCTTGGAACGATTGGCAATGGCAAAAATATCATTGCCAAATGCCACCCATTCGCCTTGCTGCTTGGCAATCTTGATGTAGCCCGTGTTCTGCGTATTCCAGATCACAAGTTCATCTTTTGCCAACACCACAAAACGGTGATTTCCAAAGCAACTCATGCCAGGCTCTATGGTTGGTATTTCGTAGAATTTCTGGTATGTTTTCGAATTTATGCAAGTGATAAAATCACCTAATGGATCTGGATATATACGAGAAACCGCTAAATATCCATCACCATAAGAGGCCCAAAAAGATGCCGCATCCCAATTGATGAGCTCTAAATTGCTTGTCCTAGATTCGATGCCTAAAGCTGTATAGACCGTTGTCAGACCTAAAAAACGAGACTTTGAAGCAGTAAACGCCCCTTGGATTCCAATTTGTTGAATATTATTTGGTGCAGAAAGATTGGAGATAGTTTGCACAGCGTTTGTACGAGAATCAATCAGCAAAGGCTCAGCATCAAAATGCCGCACTAAAAAATATGGATATCCAAAAGTAACCTGATTGGGAGCTTGATGTGTGATCACATTTTCAACAGTTCCTTGTTCTGCATCAACTATGGTGACAAAATTAGAATAACTATTGGCAATGGCGAATTTTTGGTTGCCGTATGTCATATTTCGAGCTGGATAGCCAATCGGAATTCTGGTTTGGAAATTATAATCTGTGGCTGGAATAAAATACAAGTCAGATGCATTAGAAGCAACAACAAGATATAGATTCCCACAACCCAATGCAGTTGGAGCAGCACCGCAATACGATTTCTCAAAAGCAGGCATTGTTGGCACCCCATTCTCAATAGCAAACGAAAAAATGCTCAGTGTATGCTCCCCTACTTGAGATGTTTCTCCGCTAGCCTGGCTATTGATGGTAGCAAAGTAATATGCAGTAATGGAATATTCTGGATCTGGAAAACTATATAGTGGTATATGCACAATTTGAGTGGGGTGTCTGCCAACATCGGTCAATGTCATCGGTTTATCAGGTTGTTTTTCTGAGATAAACATAGCAAGCCCATCTGTGGGAAGCAATGTAGTTGGCTGTGCCCCTGTGACCACAAAATGCTGCCCACCATACGCTATCCCGCCTGGATTTGGAATGGTGATTGCTTTTATGCTCTGGATTGTATTGTGATAGTCGAGCAACACCACATAGCCTAGAGCATCCACTTGCAAAGATGCCCGTACATCATCAGCCAAAAGCACACCTAAGTATTTTTCTCCAAACACCATATCCAAACATTGGAGAGGCCGGATTGTAACAAGGGGAATAGGAATTTCAAGGACTTGGGCATTGGTCTGGCTTTCGATGATCTTGACTGCGTATGCGTTTCCAGTATTAGACCTGCTTTGTTTTTCCACAAACACCGCAAAATATCCATATCCATAGGCAACATCGCCCCAAGCTAAAACATCGGGATCTGCTAATGTTTCCATAGCACCAGGGTTGCCGATGTCGAGTATCTTGGTGTATGTCACATCCGTAATGCAGAATTTTTGCAGTCCATTGATTTTTAAATCAAGAGTGGCGCTTGTGGCACTGAATAAATTCTGGGCAACAATCGTGTATTGGGTGATTTCAGAAAGCACGGTTGGCATTCCAGTGATCATTCCTGTTTCTGAATTCAAAGCAAGCCCGGTTGGCAATTCTGGAAAAATAGAAAATGAAGTGGCTTGCCCACTTTGAAGACGAGGGATATTCGTTTGGATTGGTGTGTTAATAGAATAAATTGCAGGATTTGTGCTATAGCTTAAACCTTGAACAGGAGGAACATCGGATCCATCTGGAGAGCAGCCTAAAAAACAAAAACATAGCAAAAGCTGTAACTGGAGGCAGCGATAAAATAAGATCGGCGGCATAGAATTGCTCCTATGTGATTGAACAAAATGTGAAATTTATCCTTGCCATGCAACACGTTTCTTAGAAATAGCAACTGAGTTCTAACATACAAAGAATGCCATTGAGTTTGAGTTCACCTGAAAAAAGGTCCTCAGATAATCCTTTTTGGCGTATGGTCAAATCAGCCGTATTGGTATTGTAAGCAAGGACTCCTTGGAGTGAAATATTCCTGGATAAGAAAAACTCGATCTTGGTCCCTATTTCATAGCCAATGTTGAAAGTATCTCCCGAAACAGTGAGGTCCTCATCTGAATATAAATTGATGTTTGCACGAAGGCCGCCATAAACATGGATTTCAAAAAATGCAGGCAAATCTGTTTTGAATAGATAATCTAGGCATGTAAATACTCGAATATCCACAGTGGGCACGATCCCAATCGCATCAATCCAGACAAGACCGCCTTGGTATTCAAATAAGCGGCCATAGTCGCCTTGTACTTGGACTGTGATGTCACTAATATCTGTATAAAAGTAATCCACTTTAACGCCAATGGAAAGGCCAGGCAGCAAAAAACGATCTAGCCCATATTCAGCAGAGAGGGCCACTGCATAATGAAAATCATCGCTTTCTATCTCTTGGTTGAGAATACCGTTGTAATATCTATTTTTGAAGACCACTTCATCATCCATCATCAACTTTACACCAAAAGAAAAGCCCAATCGAAAAATGTCTTCTTCCACTTTTTTGACTTCTGCCAAATCTCCATCTGTTGCTAAATCCCAAGACGATGTAGAAGTTTGGGCAAAAAGCAATGAAATTCCTAAAAATAATATTGATAAAAATTTCATAACTACCTTTCAAATATTAAGTTATAAAATTACAAAGAAATAAAAAAAGAACCACCAAAAAATATTTATGTTGCCCATACACATTATATCGAGGCATTCCAATTTGTCAAGCATACTTTGCTAGACGAAAAATTTGAACAATCCATCAACAAGCAGAATGGCTTGAAATATGAAATTTTTGCTTATGGTGTTTGCAGATGTCCGTATTTCTTAAAAATTTTTAGAATAATCTGCTAAAAATCAAAAAAAATGCTTGACAGCATCGAACATATCATTGTATATTATAATAGCACTCCAAAATATTGGAATGCGGGTGTGCATTTAGAATCCGCAAAAATTAAATTTTACTGCACAAACCGGACTCAACAAATGTCATCCCTTTGGGTAAATGGCAATAGTTCGGTAGGAGCCGTTCATGAATAAAAAACAACTGATTGAAGAAGTCGCAAGAGAATTGGAACGTCCAAAAGCAGATGCAGAACGCATGATCAATGGTGTGATTGAAGGAATCAAAAAAGGATTGAAAAAAGATGGCCAAGTCCAATTGATTGGCTTTGGTTCTTTTAATGTGAAAAAACGAAAAGCCCGCAAAGGTCGTAACCCGAAAAATGGCGAAACAATTAAAATTAAGCCATCCAAAACAGTGGCCTTTAGAGTTGGCAAAGCATTCAAAGCAAAGCTATAATTTTGTATACCTCCTATTGATCTTAAGCGTACCTAAGCTAGGTACGCTTTTTTGTAGGAGCCTACAACAATGAACCAATCCACGCCAAACGAACGAATTTTTTTCTATGGACTTTTGATTTTGGTCGTGCTGTGGATGCTTTGTTTACCTCTATGCACCCATAAAAAGGAAAGCCCTTGAATGGATGCCCAGTGCTCTGAGCCTGGAGTCCATTCGGTGAATGGAAAGTGATCATTGAAAATTATGTTGGATGAAATTGAAAAATTAGAGCAACAATTGCCATTGTGCCTTGCTAAAGATAGGCCAAGATTCCAATCATGGCTTCAACGATGCAAGCAGGCAGCACAAAAAGGCAATACCAAAGAGAATTCGCTCCTCTCCTTGATGGAGCAAGTTGAAAAATCTTGCAATTTGCGGACATGGCGGTTGCAACACATTCCTGAATTTCGCTATCCTCTACCTTTGCCCATTTTGGAAAAAAAATCCGAAATCATTTCCCTGATCCAGCAGCATCCTGTGATTGTTGTGGCAGGGGAAACTGGATCGGGCAAAACAACGCAATTACCTAAAATGTGTATTGCAGCAGGGTTAGGTAGAGAAGGGAAAATAGGATGCACCCAGCCCAGACGTGTGGCTGCTACCTCGATTGCAAGATATTTGAACACAGAGGTAGTTGGAAGCCCTGGGGCAGTGTCCTATAAAATTCGATTTGACACGAATGATTCCGGATCTGCGTTTATCAAAATTATGACCGATGGAATTTTGCTAGCCGAAATCCACGAAGACCCTTATTTATATGAATACGATACTTTAATCATTGATGAAGCACATGAACGCAGCTTAAATATTGATTTCATTTTGGGATATGTAAAACGCTTGATGGCAGAGCGCAAAGACCTCAAGATCATCATTTCCTCGGCAACCATTGACACAGAATCGTTCTCCAAATTTTTTGAAGACGCTCCTATTGTAGAAGTTTCAGGCAGAATGTATCCTGTCACTGTTTATTATCAGCCCATAGACCAGGAACAAGAGGAAATTGGTGAAGTGACCATGATTGATGCTGCGATTGACAGCGCAAAATTTATTTTTGAAGCTGACAATGAAGGCGATATGCTGATTTTCATGCCAGGTGAAGCTGATATTCGAGAGACTGTGGATCGCTTGAGTGGAGCAAGTTGGTGTGATGCTGTGGTGCTTCCATTGTTTAGCCGGCTCACTGCGCAGGACCAAAATCGTATTTTCCAAAACTTGGGAAAACGCAAGGTTGTGGTGGCCACCAATATTGCAGAAACATCCATCACCATTCCAGGAATACGATATGTGATTGATACAGGGTATGCCCGGCTGAAGCGATATTGTCCACGAACAAAAACCAAACGTCTTCCGATTGAAGCAATTGCCAGAAGCAGCGCAGATCAACGAAAAGGTAGATGTGGTCGTGTGCAGGACGGCGTTTGCATTCGCTTGTATAGTCAGGATGATTATGAAGCCCGTGAGCGGTTCACCCCTCCTGAAATCAAGCGTTCGGATTTGGCTGAAGTTATCTTAAGGTTAGCTGCTTTGGAAATGGGAGATATTGAAATATTTCCATTTTTAGATGCACCAAGCAGAACTGCAATTCGAGATGGCATCCAAACCTTGATCGAGTTAGGTGCTATGGATTCATCCAAAAAACTGACCGATCTTGGCTGGGAAATGGCTAAAATTCCAACAGATCCAAGAACATCCAGGATTCTATTGGCCGCCATTCAAGAAAATGCCTTGGGTGAAATATTGCCCATTGCCTCAGCCCTCAGTATCCAAGACCCCAGGGAACGACCTTTTGAAAATGTAACCAAAGCAGATGAATGCCACCGCCAATTTATGAACAAAGACTCTGACTTCCTCACCTATCTCAAACTATGGGATCATTTCCACCATACCTGGAGTGAACTGAAAACCCAAAATAAAATACGCAACTTTTGCCATCAAAATTTTTTGTCCTATCTCAGAATGCGCGAATGGTGTGATTTACACGATGAACTTTGCGAATTGCTAGAAGATATTGGAAAATTGAAGTTTAACACTGAGCTTGCAAGCTATGAAGCAATTCATAAAGCCATTTTAAGCGGGTTCTTAGGCCATATCTGCTGCAAAAAAGAAAAGAACATTTACTATGCCCGCGAAAATCAAGAACTCATGATCTTCCCAGGATCAGCGCTATTCAATGATAGTTCGGATTGGGTGGTGGCTGCTGAGTTAGTCGAAACATCCCGTTTATTTGCCCGCACAGTGGCAAAGATTGATGTGTCGTGGATTGAACCATTGGCCAAGCATCTCATGTCCTACACATACACTGACCCGCGCTGGAATAGCCGCAGCGGTCAAGCCAATGCCACGGAAAAAGGCACACTCTGGGGCATGGTGATTGTACCACAACGACCTGTACATTATGGCCGGACGCATCCTAAAGAAGCTCGTGAATTATTGATCCGGCATGGACTGGTTCGTGGAGAAACAGACGCAAGATTTCCATTTTTGCTGCATAACCAGGCATTGATTCAAAAAGTGCTGACCATAGAAAGCAAATTAAGAAAACGCGAATTCTTAGTCGAAGAAAGCCAATTAGAGCAATTTTACCAAGAGCACGTCCCTGAGATTGTGACTATTCGAGAACTGCAGCAACATTTGGATAAAACAAAATCCGACTATAAACTGCGAATGAAATTAGAACAAATCATCTCCCAGCCTCTGCCTGAATTATCCCAAACCGAATATCCAGACTTTTTGCTTTTAGGCAACCAACGCTTAAATCTCCGATACTGCTTTGCCCCAGATTTGCCCGAAGATGGCGTAACCATGGAAGTCCCATTAAGCTTGCTCCATCAATTGACCCCTGCTCCTTTAACATGGCTTATACCAGGTTGGCTAGAGCAAAAAATCGAGGAACTGTTGAAATGTCTGCCCAAAGATTTGCGGAGGAGGCTGATGCCATTGAGCGAACGGAGCCATGAAATTTGGCAATCTTTACCGCGAAGCCATCATTCCTTGCTGCGTTCCATAGAAGCCTGGATCTACGAAAAGTACCATATCCGCATTGAACCTGAAGATTGGCACCTGGACGATATGCCGAAGCATTTATTCTGGCGTTTTGAAGTGCTGGATTTCCAAGGCAAAATGTTAGGTTCTGGCAGGGATTTGGAACTTTTGCAAAGGCAAATCTCCGCCAATCGGCCCGACCCATCTTGGGAAACAGCACGACAGAAATGGTTTTTGCCCAAACTGCGCAATTGGTGTTTTGACCAACTGCCAGAAAGCGTGGAGATCACTCCGTACCAGGGCGGGTTGCTGCATCTGGGTTATCCTGGCCTGGAAATCCAAAATGGAGATATCCAACGCAATCTCTTCCACAGCCTTACCGAAGCCGAAGAAAAAACCCAAAAAGCTACCTATCTTTTGCTGGAATACTCACTTGCTCCTGAGCTAGCCAAACTCGAACGCATGTTAGCCACATTGACAAAACTGAGCCAAAAATTTAAGCAATTGGGTTGGAGCGCTTATGTAGAAGAAGAAAGCCTTGCGTGTGCCAAACAAGCATTCATCGTAGTCCCAGACAAACTCATCCGCACTGAAAAACAATTTCAACAGCACCGAGAAATGATCCGGACACAATTGTGGGACTGGATGGATGTATGGCCTAAGCTTTTGGAAGACATTTTAACCAATTATGATGCGATCTTAGATTTAATCCATGATGACCCCTATATCCGCGCGCAAGGCTATATCCAAGAGACTGTGCAGGAGGTCAAGAAAGACCTTCAGGATTTATTTCCACGCCATTTTCTATTGACCATTCCCTGGTATGCTCTCAAGCATTATCCCAGATATCTCAAGGCACTACAAGTTCGCTTAAACCGAACTCGCACAGACCCTAGCCGGGATCGAAAAAAAGCACAAGAAATCGCAGTGTACTTTGAAAACTTTGAAAATGCTCAATTGTGCTTTGATCAACAAGGCCCACAAGCATTGCTTGAAGAATACCGATGGATGATCGAGGAATTTAAAGTCTCTTTATTTGCCCAGGAATTGGGTACTGGATATCCGATTTCTGCCAAAAAACTCCAGCAAAAATGGGCAGAAATTGAGGAATATATCGTGAAATAAGGCATGAACGCAACAGCATGCGTTTTCATGCCAAGATAAAAGGGCAACTGACAAGGTTGCCCTTTTTTAATTACTGTTTTTTTAGAAAAATAGCGGCCATACCTGCTAGAATCAAGCTCAGGAAAGTGGCAGGCTCTGGGACTGATACATGCGAACTATGCGCGGCGTATGAAAAAATATTGAGTTTTAGTTTTTCATAATCGCCAGACCCAGCTTGAGAACCCAAGGCCATCTCGCCATCTGCATAAAATACAACAGCTCCTGAAGTTGTAGTTGGAGCTATTACAGATAGCATTCCATAGCTGTCTATCATCGTTGAAGTCCCGGTTTGAATGATCCGGGTTGTGGCATTGGATGACCAGCTTACCGAGCTAATGGTTCCAAATGGCCCATTGGTCAATTCAGGCGCAATGCTACGGTTGGAAATAGTGTACGATCCAGAGCCATTGTTCGCCCAACCATTATAGAATTCCACACCATAGTACTGGGCAACTAAATTGGCATACGTATTATCACAATCACCGGCTAAAATCAGGCTGCCGCCCTGGCTGACAAAGTTTTTCACCAATAAAGCCTGGCTGGCCGTGATCGTCCAACCGCTTCCCCAAACAAATCCTAGCATGAGCACATCTGTGTTGGCAAGCATGTCTGCTGTGATGGAGTTGACATAGTTGACACTGCTGAATTGGACATCTTTGACAATCCCACTGGGACCAAAATTCGATGTCGAAAGTAATTGTTGCCGATAGCTTTCTGGGAATTCATAGTATGCTGTACTAGGTTTATATACAGAGACTCTATATGGCAACGCATTGGCTGCTGATATAGAAAAGAAAAGTAGCAATAAGACCAAAAGTTTCATGTTGTTTTCCTTATAAATTTTGCCTTTTCATCAATGATGGCCGTGATGTCCACCATGATAATGGTAATAAAATCCCCAATTCCAGTATCCCCAGGGATAGCTTGGCACATAGACTTCTCGATACTCCACTGCATGACGAATGAACTTACTAGAGCATCGAAATGTATAAGTGCCTTGCTCAAAAACCCAAAGTAATTTAAGGGATCCTATTCTAGCAAAATCATAAGGCTCTGCCAACAAAAATTGGACAGCAACTTTGGCAGATGTTTGAGGATGTATCTCAATGCGTTGCATGCCAGCATATTCGCCCTCTACCTTGCCAGTGGCTTTTCGCTGATCATCATCTATGAGCTCAAAAGATTGGGTATGCAGCGAAACTTTTTCTTGGCTGGTGTTCTTAATTTCCATCACAAAACGAATCTGGTTCGTGCTTTGTTCATCACTGATCCCTTCTTGCTCAATTTCCCATTCCAACTGAGGGCTGACTTGTTTAGCAGGTTCTTCAAAATAAGTGACAGCATGCCGAAATGTATAACGTGAGCTTTGGCAACTGCATAATAGCAATGCTAATAAGCAGGGAAGATACCAAAGATATTGCAACTTAATGTGAAAAAAAGACATTTTGCATTCTCCTAAATCTCGCCTTTTCAGCGATCGAATGATCATCTATAGCCCATGTCTTCAGATTCTTATGTTCTACCAGTTTCTTGCTCATTTATTCATACGGAAGTTCCACAGGTAGCACCACCATAGAACCATCTTGCATAAAAAATGCTCCACAAGCAGGTTCAATGGTTATATCGGCTCGCAGCGTGTGATCATGCCAATTCAATACACTGCATAGCCCTTGATATGGAGTGGTAATCCACGCGTATGTCTGCCCAAATAAAATTCCCATAGAATATGCATTAACTGTTTTCCCAACATCATAATGAGATTTTACTTGTAAAGTTTCCGTATCCAGGATATACAACCCGGAAAACGCGCTCACTGCATATAAAAACTTACCTTCTGGATCTAAGCTTGCAGAAACAATACGGTCAAATTTTGGACTTTTCTTACAAATTGACCAATCTCCACGCCGGAACAAGCAAATTTCTTCATTCCCTGCATAAAAATACTCAGGCTCACTCGCTGAGCATAGCAGATGTAGATAATTTTGCTTTGATTGTTGTTGAACCACAATTTCGTATGTAGTTAAGTCCAAAAGCACCCATTCAAATACGACCCCTTTGCTAGAATAACTTTCTACAAGAAACACCATATCCTTTCCATCAGAAGATATAAGCCCATCAAATGCCGCCTGGGTAGTTAATCCCCGTGGGCGAATTTCCTGCATAGTTCCGGATGTTGCGTCCAAAACTAAGAGTCCTGTATGATATATTCGTCGAGACACGGCTTTGGTGCTGGTGGTAAAAACCCAATCTATCACCGTATGAGAATCGGAAATATTAGGGATTACTTTTTGCTCTTTGCTGCTCAGATTGAGGCTGATGTATCCTCCAGGAGGTTGTAAAATTGCATAAGACATATCTGGGCTTAAAGCTACCGCAGGATACGGAGCAGCAAAAGTCATCCATTTTTGCCCTTTGAGCAAAGAGATGATGGATACTGTGCCATCTTGCCACCATAAACCATTCCTTTGATCTTGCGTGAGAAAAAATGAGGGATGCTTAAAATAATCTTTGCCTGGTACAGAAAGTATGGTATATTTTTGTCCATCAAAGAAAAACTGTCCATTTTGGGGAATGATTGTCGGTATAGCACATCCTATGGTTGGAATCCAGCACCAAAGCCACCAAAGCCAGATTGTGTTGGTTGTACCTTGCATCATAATTTTTCCTTTCTTCACAGAGACTGGTCATTGCCAAATGCTCTTGTCAATTATATCCTAATTTTGTTAAAATATGCGTTGTTTTATGCAATTTTTTCTCAATGTTTTTCCAAAAAAAACACTTTTTTAAGCACAAAATTCTTCTAAGCAACCAGCTTTCATTTCGCAACAATCACCTTCTTTTCAGCTTGCGACTTGTTTTTTTGAAAGGATTCTCAATGGCTGATTATTTCTCCTGGACGTATTGGACCCCTGCTAAACGTTGGCTTGTATTATTTAGTCTAATGGCATCCTTAACATTAGTCTGCTTTTTTGAAAAAGACCTGGTCAATGAAGATGGAATCTATTATTTGCATATCGCAAAGCTATTGCACCAAGGGAATTGGGATGCTGCCTTAGATTACAGAGATTTCCCATTTGTGCCGGGGCTAATTGCGCTCACGTATCTTGTGATTCCGGATTGGGTACTGGCAGGGCAAATTTTGATGATGCTTAGCATGATGTTGGCGCTAGTGCCGTTCTATGCCTTAGTACGAAAATTCCAAGACG
The DNA here is from genome assembly GCA_022710345.1 of Planctomycetota bacterium. Classification (GTDB taxonomy): domain Bacteria; phylum Planctomycetota; class Uabimicrobiia; order Uabimicrobiales; family JABWCH01; genus JAKLHB01. The sequence goes on along the minus strand of JAKLHB010000004.1, from coordinate 3,231 downwards.
AACGATGCGCTTTTATCGCGGCTTTATTCATGGCAGTCTCCCCTTCCTTGCGATTTAATTCCATCAATATTGCGCGTGATTCTTTGTTTGTCTTATTTTTTATGACCTTTCTTTGGGCTTTTTCCATCATACTTCAACAACGCTCCTGGCGTTGGTATAGCTTGGGATTTGGTGCCTTGATTTTCGCAGGATTTTGCAGGTTGGAAGGATTTTACATGCTGGGTGCGTATGTGTTTTTCCTGGTGTATCGCGGCTTTTGCTCAGAAAACCACTGGCTCCGGCGAGCAACGCAAGGCAGTTGCATCTTGATATTAGCATGGGGAAGCATAGAAATTTTTAGTCCTTATGGATTTTTAAATGAAATTCATCGCTTCAAAGATTTAACAAACATGGTGCATCATCCTCAGCAATTTTATGAAAATTTGGCTGTCCACCAGGTTATTGCAGAATTCCATAACTTAGAAAAAACAACTCCCAGCGGGAGATATGGCGGGAATATTTTTAACATAGCGAGCAATTATCTGCCTGTTTTGTATGGAATCAGCCTCTTGGATGCCTGGATGTATTGCGCGTTTCCTACTATATTTTTTCTAGGCATCATTGGATTTTGGAAGCAATGGAAAAATCAATTCAGCAGGAACGACTGGGCATTGGCAACATGGTTGATCTTTTTAATGATCCCACCTTTGTTTTTTTTGCTCCGAGAAAACCATTTGAGTAAGAGATATGTTTTGCCTGCAACGCTGATTTTGTATCTGTGGACTGGCATTGGCTTCTATGGCCTATGGAATTGGATCAAAAGCAAAATAAAATGGAACATCCCGAACTATGGCAAGGCTATTTTTCTCGCAGTGTTGATTCTAATCCCTGCGCTACGTATTATCCAACATCAAGAAGAACCCGGAGCCTATGTAAAACAAGCAGGACAATGGATCCAACAAAACCTGCCCCAGGAAGAAAAGTTTGTTACTAATGAAGTGCGTCTATATTTTTATGCAGATAAAACCTACGAACATTTGAATTTCGAACGTGTTACACTGCCACCTGTGCTCATGTCTGATGACCCTCTAGCTTTGCTTTCCCGTGCGCGTGCATTAGGGGTAAAAATCATTGCCATTCGAGATAAAGTCCCTTATCCAAGTCTAGGCGAACCAATCAAAGTCTTCCCTGGCAAACGCAAAAGTGTCTATATTTACCGTTGCCCAGAATAGGTTGCTGGAATATCTTGGCGCTTTGCCAAGGTTGTTGCAAAAGGAAAAAGTTATGCTGGAAACCTATCAAATTCAAGATAAAATTGGCCAAGGTGGTATGGGCGTGGTCTATAGAGCCTTTCACCAAAAGCTTCAAAAAATCGTGGCCATCAAATTTATGACCATCAGCGATACTTCGAGAAGCGAAGTGCAAAGATTTTTCAAAGAAGGCGAGCTCATGGCCAGGCTCAAACATCCCAATATTGTTGGGGTATATGACGTAGGCTCAGAGAATAATAAGCATTATCTGGTGATGGATTATATTGATGGCGAGCCTCTTTCCAAAATTCTAAAAGAAAAAAAGCGAGTTTCCACCCGTCAAGCCTTAAGCATTGTCCAGAATGTTGCTTTAGCCATAGACTACGCCCATGAACAGGGCATTGTTCACCGAGATTTAAAGCCGTCCAATATCATGATTGAACGAGGCACAGGCAAGCCCATTGTGATGGACTTTGGGATTGCCCGGGACCTGAGATCACAAAAAAACTTGACCAAAACCAATGAAGTGATTGGCACACCCGCATATATGTCCCCAGAACAAGCATCTGGCGAATACCGTAAAATCTCCCGACGCAGCGATGTCTATTCCTTGGGTGCAATCCTCTATGAAATGCTCTCAGGTACACCACCAGTGGACGGCAAAACCACCATGCAAATCCTCTACAATATTGCGAATAGTGAGATCATCCCGTTGCGCGAACGAAATCCCCGGATTTCTAGAGATTTAGAGCTTATTTGCTCCAAAGCATTGCAAAAAAATGCATTGGATCGTTATCTCACTGCCAAGCATTTTGCAGAAGACATCCGCTGCTTTTTAGAAGGTGATAGCATTTCAGTCCGCCCAGAACTATGGATTATAAAAATTTTAAAAAGCGTAAAAAAACAAAAAGCATGGGCCATTGCCTCAGGTATATTGCTTTTGCTAAGCCTGGCCATGTTCTGGTACACAGAAGCACGCCAAAAAGAACACCTGATGGGCCAAGTACGCGAGTATATTCATCAAGCAGAAACAATCTTGCAGAAAAAAAGCAGAATACCTTATGAAAATTTTACCGCATGCGAAGCTTACCAACGGGCAAGAGGCCTGCTGAAAGAATATCCTGTCGAGCGGCAAAAAATCGAAGGCCAATTGATTAACCTATACCAAGAGATAGCCCAAACGACCCTCACAAGCTATGATATGCTCACTCGACAGATCGCAATTGAACGACTTGCGTGGGTATCCGAAAAAGCTGCAAAAGAGCTGCAAGAACGGCTCCAAGAGCAAGAATTAAATAAAGTATACGCAATATTAAAAAAATTTGAGCAAATGCCTCAGCCCAAAGACATTGACAAAGCTGGAACCGAAATTGCACAATGTAAAAACCCTGAGATTGCTGCTTTTTTAGCCACCATCTTAGAAAAAGATGCCATTGTTCAAGGCATGACTATCTCTACCCCAACCTTATGGCAAAATGCTTGTATCATCAACAGTTTGGGGAAATTAGGATTCTCCGAAGCGATTGGAAAAGACGGCAAGGTCGTTGGTATTCTTTCTATTTTAGTACAACGCATGCAATCAGTATCCCAAGATACAGACTGCTTTGAAGATACAAAGAATATTATCCAATTTGTAGAAACGATCGTTGCCATTAGTCTTTTAACCCAAACTTCAGACATAGCCGCGGACAAAGACTTCCTAAGAGCCTATCATATATACAAGGAATTATTACCAACAATCTCATTGAGTATCTGGGATATGACAGATCCCGCATTTGTTAAAATTGCCGCACGATGTAAGTTACCTGCGCTTTCCAAACCAGCCAAGCTATTAAGTACTCAGGAATCCTTTATACTGGCTAGCGTGGCAGTAGCAAAAGGAAATGCGCAATTGGCCTATGAATGCCTCATGGCTATCCTAAGCAATCAAACAGAAGAGTCTGTTATGCTGACTCCTATTATAAATTATAACTTGGGAATTCTTTATGAACAAAGGGGTGAG
>JAKLHB010000399.1 GCA_022710345.1 Planctomycetota bacterium | reverse complement strand
AGTTCAGCAGCATTGTAGTACCATGAGCCACCGCGTCGCATCATGATCATACGGGCACCAGGGACACTCTGCGTGCATGGATCTGTGGCGTGATCGCTCGTGTAAGGAGCATAAGCATCCTGGCACCACTCCCACACGTTTCCCAAAATGTCATACAAACCATAAGCATTGGGTGGAAATTTACCTACAGTTGTGGTTCCTGCACCCAAGCTTCGCCATTTTTCAGGAAATCCAAATCTGGTCCAGGCATCTGTATTTTGAAGCACTTGCTTTGCCCAATACGATGCACTATTGCATTGGCTTAGTTCAAATGCTTGCCCCCAATAATACACACTCTGTGTTCCTGCTCTTGCAGCAAATTCCCATTGGGCTTCTGTGGGCAAGGCAAGTCCGACTTTTTCGCAAAATGACACACAATCATTCCACGAGACTTTTTCCACAGGCCGTTCTGGCCCTTTGAAAAACGATGGATTGATTCCCATAATTCGCTCCCAAACCGCCTGAGTTACTTCGGTTTTGCTGATGAGATACGGCGATAAGGTTACTGAGTGCTGCATCTCATCACGATCTCGATCAGCCTCAGTATTTGGGCTGCCCATTGTGAATGTCCCACCTGGGATCAAAACAAACTCCATTCCTGTTTTTTCATGCCGAAATTCCTGAACAGTATTGGTCACGCCACCGCACGAATAGGTGGCTGTGCGTAAGTAGGTAAAACCTGGATAAGGTGAGTTACTCGTTACTTTTTCTTCCTGACATCCTATCACATAACAACATACCATCAATAAACAATAGACGATTCCTTTCATAGCTAATTCCTCCTTAGAACAGAATTTAACCAACTATTTTTCCAATATATTTGAAAATAAGAAATTGCATATCTTTTATGCAATGTACAGTAGATATAAACCAGCCACGATCACCAAAATTCCACAAATTTTTTTGAGCCATAAGGTGCCTTTGGATGTCTCGTTCCAGTTTAGATAAGATTGTACCAAATTGGTGAATGTTCCTGCAAATACAATCACTGAGCAATGTCCAATTCCATACATTAAAAGAAGCACAACGCCATAGCTTAAGTTATGTTGTGAAACTTGAAACGTGATCGCAAGTATAGGTGCCATATATGCAAAAGTGCATGGGCCAACTGCAATTCCAAAGATCAGGCCTAAAAGAAAAGCACCAAGTATACCCTGGAGTTTATTGCCTAAGATATTGGGGCCTGACCAAGTTATAGAAATCACATCTAAAAGATATAGCCCCACTAAAAAGAAAATGATTGCCACAATATAATTGCCATAAGGGCCGATATTTCCCAACAATCGGCCAGCAAGACCTGTGATCAAGCCCACCATGCCAATGGTGATCAAAATACCTGTTGAAAATAGAAGCGACATCCAGAAAGCTCTTGACAAAGCCACACGTTTTCCCTGGTTCATAAAGCCAACTATCAAAGGGATGCTCGAAATATGGCATGGGCTGAGTACCACACTCAAGATGCCCCAGATAAAAGATGCAGCGAGTGCAATGGAAGCAGTCCCTGCGACTGCATGAGTTAAAGCATCAAACCATTCCTGGATCATATAATTTTCCTGTTCTATTCTAACATCACTAAGTTCTTGTAATAGAGCGTGGATAGGGGCTTCTCATTCGTCGCACCTATCCACGCTACTTCTTTATACGATGATTTTCTTCATTGCCTTATTTCAAAGAAATATTCAAATCTTGCCACTTTTTTAAAATATCTTGTTTTGGGAAAAAGCCTTCGTGCCTGAATAGCTCTTGATTCAAGGGATCTAAAAAAATTTGGGTAGGAATCAATTCAATTTTATATTGCTTGGCGTATTCAGGGTATTTTTCTGTATCAATGAAAACCACTTCCAGCACCCCTTGATATTCTCGCTGCAATTCTTCTAAGATGGGCTCCATTTTTTTGCATGGAATACAATGGGTAGAGCCAAAATCCACAAGTTTTGGAACTGGCTTTGCTAAAGAATCTTGGAATGATGCTCCAGTGGCGATTTGATGCGTTGCCGAAGCCTCTTTTTGATATCCTTTCCAAGCCAAAACCCCAGCAATTGCAAGAATCAAAGCGACGATGATTAAAACTTTTTTAAGCATAAAATGATCCTCAAATTTTTTACTTGTTCATTGGCCAGTATCGGCCACGTAACTTAAATGCCACATTCACCAATAATATTAAAACAGGCACTTCAATCAATGGCCCAATCACAGTGGCAAAAGCTTGTTGTGAACTAATCCCAAAGATCGCAATTGCCACAGCAATCGCTAATTCAAAATCATTGCTGGCTGCAGTAAAAGCCACTGCCACAGTTTGCTCATAGCTAGAGCCTAGTTTATAAGCGACCCAGAAACTCACGAACCACATAATCACAAAATAAAGCACCAATGGCAAAGCAATGACAAGTACATCCCAAGGTGATTTGATGATATATTCACCTTTTAGTGAGAACATCACAATGATGGTGAACAGCAATGCAACCAAAGTAATTGGGCTGATTTTGGGGATGAGCTTGGTTTCATACCATTCTTTGCCTTTTGCTTTGAGCAGGCTAAAACGTGTGGTTAGCCCCATCAAAAATGGAATTCCCAGATAGATGAACACAGTTTGAGCAGCATCCCACATCGAAATCTGTACTTGTAAGCCAGAAGTAAGCTCCAATGCATTCAGCAAAATAGTAATGAAAAAATAGATATAAACCGCATAAAAGAGGACTTGAAAAATGGCATTGAATGCCACAAGCCCGACTGCTAATTCTCGATCTCCTTGTGCAAGCTCATTCCAAACAATGACCATTGCAATGCATCGAGCCAGGCCTACCAGAATAACACCAATCATATATTCTGGATAATTGTGCAGAAACAAAATCGCGAGCAAAAACATAACAATAGGCCCAATGACCCAGTTTTGGAGCAAAGAAAAAATCAAAAGCTTGCGTTGTTGAAAAATTTGTGACATCTCTTCATATTTTACCTTGGCCAGTGGTGGGTACATCATTAAAATTAGGCCAATGGCAATTGGAATGGATGTAGTGCCAATCTGAAAATGGGTGATCAATTGTGGGACGCTAGGAATAAAATACCCAAGCGCAATGCCTAGTCCCATACCTAGAAAAATCCACAAAGTCAAGAATTTATCCAAAAAACTAAGTCGCATAACGCCTCCTATCTTGTTTTACCCTGCTTGCGTACAAGCAGGGATTTTCTCAAGCTGTTGGGCACTCTTTACGCCTGCATCAATTGTTTGCCTTGCTCTGCGGCTTTGGCGATGTTTTCATCGCTCACAGGGGTCTTGCCTTTTTCCATGCCAATATCTGTCAGCCGTAAGTGTTTGAATTCTTTAAAACCTGCTTCTTGAAGGCAATGCTTGACGCAATCCAAAGCGCAGCCATCTATTGCAAGGATTTTTTCTGCAGACTGTGTGGTGAGCATGATACCGCTTACACGGCCGCCAATCCCAGCCAGACAAAACATTTTGCCAACGCCTTCTTGGCTCAATTTTCGAGCAGCACGGTCAGCAATGGCTCCTACATCTGCTGCGCCAGAACAGCCAAAAATAAGCTTTGGACCACTTGAACAAGAACAACTGCAAGAAGTTGGGGAAGATGATGAATCGCTCATTGTTTTTTCCTTTCCAAAAGAATCGGTAAATTTTCAGGTAATCCCTGGATAAAAACTCGAATTTCATCTCGTACAGTTCTATAATGCACTAATTTTTCTTCCAGGCTTTGAGCGTGTTCAGCCAGGCGAGGTGGGTCAGCAAAGCCGACATGGATGGTTTTGCCAGGGATCATGGGACAAGCCTGGTGTGCACTGTCGCACAATGTGATGATATAGTCAAATTTTATACTCTGCAAAGTTTGCAGATGCTTGGATTCCTGCTTTGAAATATCAATTCCGATTTCGTGCATCACTTGGACAGCCAATGGATCTATGCCTTTGGGATGGGTGCCTGCAGAATATGCCATAACCTTGTCTTTTTTGAAATAGCGGGCCAGGCCTTCTGCCATCTGGCTTCGGCAGGAATTTCCAGTGCATAAAAATAAGATTTTGATTGGTTCTTGCATATCGGTGGATTTTCGGAAATTCTAACTTGTTGTGCTAGAATATACTAAAAAAAGATCCTTACTCTGTATCAATCAAAAAAAATTCGCTCGGAAATAAAAGTTCTCTTTGATAGAATGCCAGGTTTTCCTGTGTCCCTTC
>JAKLHB010000398.1 GCA_022710345.1 Planctomycetota bacterium | reverse complement strand
CAAAATGTCTCGTATTTGGCTGTCATTTTCAAAATATTGCATGAGCATTTGCAATTTTTGGGACCAGGTTTGGCCGGGACGGTGTTGTTCAAGGTGAAAATTCAGCGACCCTTGTTGGAAATCATACATACGCTGGCAGCAAGAACAAAGCCCTGCGCATGTACGACCTAATCCATCTGGAATCAAGATCGCAACATCTGGATATCGGCGATGGATATTGTTTCCTTCCGGAACAAGCCATCCTGCAACATTAGGCTTGCCTGCTTCAACTTTGTCTTCTTTTTCCCACGCAGCAATATTGCCAAATGCATCCACTAATGCCTGACTATATAAAACATAGTCACGGATGACCTGATCAGCGCCCACAAATTGGCCAGGGGAATTTACATGCAGCAGGGAAAGATAATATGGATTGACAAAAAATGGAATTCCTTTGCAATAGGCATGTTCTAATATTTTCATGGTCTCAGGCGATAGGGAATGATCCAGCATTTCTTGCAATGTCTTTGGATCACGCGCTGCAAATCGTAGATGAAATAGGGAGTCTTGCCACCAAATCAAGGCTTTTTCAAATTTTTGGGATGCTGAAAGGTCAGGCTCAAAGGAAAATCGGCGATCATGCAGTTTTCCAGATTCAAGCTGAGCAATGATCCAGCGCAAAATACGATCACGATTTTGTGTGCGAATTGCAACAATGTCAGGGTTGAGGCCAGATGGATGCCTCTCGGCCCAAGTATTGACCTGGTCTTGGGAAGGCAAACTGTACAGTGCCTTGCCCGTAAATTGCCGAAACAGTTCGATCATGTCCAGCCAAAAGTCAGGTGTGGCAGGGCTTCGTCGGGATGTGAATGCCCACCAAAGCATTTGGAATGGATCTGACCAAACTGTTTGTTCCTTAGCCCCATTGGGGAATGTTTGGCCGCCATGTTGGATATATTCTAAAATACGCATGGCAGCGTAGTCATGCCAGCGCAGTTCATGCAGATTGCTGGCATCCAGGCTTTTGCTGCGTTCATAAATTGCAACTGCAACTGAATTTTGTTGTAAGACATTCCATGCCCAATCCCAAATTTGTTGTTTTGCATGTTCCGCACTCGTGGAATGGGTCAAGATATGCAGCAAAGTTTCATTTTCAGTCACCAACTGCTGCATCAGTAAATAGGAATGCTTTGTAATTGAAATTTTTTCCATAATATGCCACCAAATGCAAAGGTTTTTGCGGCTGGCCGAATGCTGGAAAGTGTAGATTTCTTGGCCGGTAGATTTCTTGGCCGGTTGCCAGTAGATTTCTTGGCCGGTTCATGTTTGCTTCCCGCAAACGACAATTCATATCCGCATGTTTTGTGTGAACAAGCATAACATAATGTGTTGCATTATCATAACATAATGTGTTGCATTATGTTGTATCCTAAAACTTGTCATTATCCTTCGGCCTTTGCCTCCTCTGCGTATTCAACCACCATGATGTTATGCTGCATGAGCGAGTCTGCTGCGGTCTTGGCAAAGCCCTGAGGGGCATGGTACATGGCATAAATCTGGGTTAAGCCATAGAGGCGTTGCAAGGCTTGCAAGCCTTTGATAAAATGCTGGGCTTGGGCCAGGCTGATTTTTTGTTTGAGCGTTTTAACCTCGACCACAAGCATGCCTTTGCATTTTGGACTAGGCTGTGCTGTTTCAACTGAGTTGCTGGCTATATCCACGCTCGTGTAGTCAATCTTTGCCACAGGCAGGCCGCTTAAAGGCAATTGTGCTGGATCAAGATCGCACACGCAGTCCAATTCATATCCTTTTTTGCTGATTGGATCCAGAATTTTTTGATTTCGGACATCTCCGACAACTGGGTATACTGTGAATAATCCTTCCATCCGTTGAATCCTGCCTCGAATGACTGCTTCTGCTTCCATACCTTTCTCATAATTCAGACTGCCGCGCAATGACATGATGGCATCGTGCATTTTTTCCACATCCGTCTGCACATCATGCACGTTAGCTTGTACATCATGCACGTTAGCTTTGATATCGTGGATTTGATCCGCCATGTCTGCTTTTTCTTCCTCCATGGATTCCAGCCGGCGTAGGATTTCTTGAATGTGCTTGTGTAGATTTTCCTCTCGGTGGATTTCTTCCGGATCGTCTGGATAAAACAAAGGATATTCAATGGCTCGGATACTTGCAATAATCGTTGGCTCTTTTGTGATAAAGATCACATTCGAAGTATGATTCCATTCGATCAAATCAATACGTTCCAAATGCAGTAGCATCGGGATCAATTCTTCCACGTTTTTCTTCATAAAATCTTGAAGTTGGACAAACGGCACTGCCTTTTCCTTGCGGTTCACTAAGAACTCCAGGATTTGATAGATATCTTTGCCAAATTTAATAAATGTGGGATACGCTCGCCAGTTGCGAACCAGGTACCAATGCCAAAAATCATAGATCTTTCCTGTTGCATTCTTGCATTCAAATTCGTACGCACGCTCCAGGCCTAGCTTGTTGGTGAATTCCTTTTTTTGGCCATAAGCTTTTTCATACGCTAAATTCTTAGCAAAAACACTCCGCATGAAGTACGGGTTTCCATCCACCCATTCATACAGAATATCTTCGATTCCAGTAAATCCTTGAATTTTTAGGGCTTGTATGGTTCTTCGCATCAATTCTTTGCTCTCTTCTTTTTCCAATGGCCCAAAATGAATTTTCTCAATTCGATATTCAAACGCGGACGGCAAGGCTTCTTCCATCCGTGTGGTCAAGCCTGATCCACTGAGCACCAGAAATATCTTTTCATTGCAGTGATATTTGTTTAAAATGGGCACGCAATCATAAGGCTCTCCATTTTCATCCACAAGCGATCGGCCGATCTCCTGGTACTCGTCCAGCATAATTACCGGAGAAAGATCAAATCGTCTTTTCATGGCAATAGTCAAATCTAACGAGCGTTGCATCATAGTATATAATGGATGCAATATTCCATCAGCATACCAATCTTCGATCAATTGATGGAATGGTTCATAAAATCTCTCTTTAGCTTCTGGTCGCAATTCTTCTAATGCAGCTAATAGCTCTTTGAAAGAGTTATTGTTTGCTAAATATTTATTTTGTGTTAAAAATCCCAAAGCCTGGCTTAAAAAAATAACCATCATTTCTTCGGCTACTTTGACCACAGATCTTTTGCTGCCTCTTTTTTCATCCAGGTTCATGAGTGAATAGAAAAATGGGATGACCTCATTGGAAGTGCAAAATAAATAATCGTAATAGCGCTTTAAAAATGTAGTTTTGCCCATTTTGCGCATACCAATCAAGGCAGTGTGGCGAGCACTAGCACGTTGATCTTCTAATAATTCAAATATATTTTGCCTACCTACAAAGGTAAACGAAGGTAACTCTTGGCTGGTTTCCCGTGACAAGACATACGGCACATCCTCATTCCAGCCAGCAACTTTTTTTGTACGCGGAATGGTAGGGCGTTCGTTTATATACAAATTGGCTTTGCTATGCTGTTGGATATATGCTTGTACCTTTGGGTGTTGCTTATATGGTGTAAGTTGTGTGTCCAGAAACGGAGATTTCTTGGGTTCCCCTGGAGTCAGGTCTTGGTAGTACATGATGGCTTCTGGGTTAATCACTGTTTTTTTACTAGATGCAGCTCTTTTTGGTTTTGGAGAAGTAACAGTTTTGCGCTTTGGGGCAGCCGAAGTTTTTGGCTTTGGGGCAGCTTTAGACTTTGCAGCAGCCATTTTTTTCGATTTTGCAGCACTTGTTTTTTTTGTTGATTTGGTTTTAGTTGTGGATTTTTTAGTGGCTGTTTTGCTTTTGGCAGTTTTTGTTGCTTTGGCTTTAATTATGGTAGTTTTTGTTGCTTTGGTTTTGGCTGTATCTTTTTGGGTTATCTTTTTGGATATCTGTTTCTCTTGTTTAGACATAGTTGGCCTCCTTGGCTATAAATCGTACAGAACACGATGGTATCTGACTAAAGCCTAATACCGTTCAGTTCAAGCCATTCTCTTGGAAATTTTCTTGTTTAGACATAGTTGGCTATAAATCGTATAGAACACGATGGTATCTGACTAAAGCCTAATACCGTTCAGTTCAAGCCGCATTTAGGCTTCATTGTCTTTCGCTTTTGGTTCCTCTGCGTATTCAAGCCGCATTTAGGCTTCATTGTCTTTCGCTTTTGCCTCCTCTGCGTATTCAACCACCATGATGTTATGCTGCATGAGCGCGTCTGCTGCGGTCTTGGCAAAGCCCTG
>JAKLHB010000397.1 GCA_022710345.1 Planctomycetota bacterium | reverse complement strand
TGTTCCATTCCTGCTCTGGATTCTACAAAAATGCCCAAAAACAACTGACGAAGCACAACATCTTTATTGCTGAGTGCACGAACATAGAATGATAAGATTGCTGATCAAATTAGTAAGGTATGGAAATCAGCCCCTGTACAGCGCATCTTTTAGGGTTGACGGCTGCAGCCAAAAAATAAAAAAAATCTAACATTAGATTGGCAAAAGATTAGTTGGAACAGCTCTTGTTCAGAGATCGCTCCCATAGAAACTCCATAAATAATCACTTGCTTTTGACAGTACTTGCAATAGCTCAAAGCTCCTGAGGTTGACTGTCGTTCTATTCAAACGGCATGCTTGTTGGTTTTTCTAGTATTTAAGTTTCAAAGCAGCAACGACGAATGAAAAATTTTCACAACACGGCTCAGCAATGCCAGGGTATTTGCAACAATCATAAACCCGGACAAAATTTTTTCGCAAAGCGGTTCAAAGAATCGAAATTTTCAAACCATTACCAATTTTAGAACTGCTCGAACTTTACACAATGTTTCATTCGTCGTTGCTAAACAAATAGAAATTTTTTGGTTCCAATTTGGCACCAAAATTTCATCCATGAGAGCTTGCTCGTGGCAATTGCTGAAGAATTGAAGCTCACAAGCGTGTTCCTGAAACAGCAAGAATCTTAGGCTTTTGTCAAGCGGATCAGCTTTTGCCAGATTGCTTGAAATTCAGGGTTTTGTGAATAAGGTTGAAAAGGTCCATACACTTTGCCTTGTTGGAATTCAGAAGGAAGGGCAATTTTATTTTTGTAGGCGAATTCTAGCCAACTGAGCATTTCTGCCTGCCGTTTACCAGAACTGCATTCTTTTGCAAATTGATATACAATTGGATGCTTGGATAATTCTGGAAAGTTTTCTTGCAATATTTTTGGGGATATGGGATATAGGGCAAGATGAGAAAAAGCAAGCCAGAGCTGCTGTGCACATGCCTCCCATGCTTGTTTTTGAGCGTAGAGCTTTGCGCGAGCAAAATAAGAGCGGCTGCAATGCTTGGATTGATAAGGAATTTCTTTCAATATTGCATCTGCTTGATCAAAATCACGAATGCTTAAATAATATTCACTCAACGCGACCAATGATTGTGGATGTGTTGGTGCCAAAAGGTATTGGCGATGCCAGAGTGCTTCAGATTGAGGGGGATGCATCTGAGATGCCAGCATTCTTAAAATAGCCGACGCTTCTTCAGTAGAAATCGTTTTTTCTTGGAGTCTTGTTTTCCAATGCTCCACTATTTTGGATAGATCAGCAAGCTGCCAACGCGAATAAAATTCTACAAATGCAGGTGATTTATAGCCCAATTGATATTTTTGCAAAAGTTCTATGGCTTTGGGGATTTGTTCTTCTGCATCATAGAGCAATACAAGGAAATACAATGCTTTCTCTAACTCTTGCTGCTCAATTATAGAACGGCTGGAAATGGTATCTAGGATGCTCACGATGGCTTCCAAACAATGTTTGCATCTGTCTCGAAATTGAGGGACAATGATATTTCTTTGAAAACGCAATATTGCAAAATCTTGGGTTTGCATTGCATCAAATTTTTCCATGAATTTGACCTCTGTGTAAAAATCTGTCTGGCTATTTAAAAGACCATGCTTATATCCCAAGATAATCGCAGGTAAGCAAGAAGCAAATTCAGCATTGCTTTGCAACTGCTTTTTGAAATAATCGTGCAATTGCCCATGTTTCTTTAGGTTTTGTTTTACTGTGATTGCAATTAAACTTGTCAGAGCCATTTTGCGGACATAACTGCTATTTTGAGGATTTTCCCATAAAGCAGTGATCATGGCCATCACATCATCACTCAATTCATCAAATCTGCACATACTGCATGCTGTCCAAAACAAAAGCTGCATATCAGTATCTTGAAGATATTGCAACATCAATTGGCTAATTTGCATCTCAAAGAAGGCTTGGAGTGTCGGATTTTCAATATAGTTATAAATAATTTGGAAAAAATGGCATACAAAATAAAATATAATTCCTTGTATTCTTTTATCATTGACTTGGGGTTGATGCAGATATTGAACAAAAGCACGAATGAGCATGCCCATGCTGCTTTGTATACTTCTAGTCTTGTTGAGGCCATAGAAAAAAGCCATTTTGTGAACAAAGGGAACATTGTCTTGCAAGATTTGTTGAACGATGGAGTTATTTGCTAAAGAGGCTAGTATTGCAATGCTGAGCAATTGAACCTCTTCATTAGGTTGATTGGCCAATTTGCCAAGCAGGGGAATCATATTCCATGAAACATCATAACCACGAATGAGGTAGGCCAAAGCTGCTTTATTCACAGAAGCAGGGTTTTCAATTTCCAATGCTTGGAGTACAATATTTTGGATGGGGACCTTCTGGGCCTGACTAGGATTAGCTCCGCGGTAACGTTCGATGACTGGCAAGACTAAAATTGCTAAAGTTCTCATTTGTGCATCTGGATGTTGAAGTCCGCTTAAGCAAGTGGCTTCTATTTGATTGGCTAATATTGTGGATTCTGCGTTAGGAAGGCTATAACATATCCAAAGTTTGACCAACAAATGTTCTGTGTTTAAAAAAAGCTGAGCCAGCATTTGTTTGTTGGAATCTTGTGCAGATACGAGCACAGTTGCGGCAAGAACTTGAATAAAAGGCTCTTGTTCTTTGCTTTTCGGGTTTAGAACATAGTCTTTTAAAAAACTTCTGTCAAAGTAAAATATTCCTGCATCACGTAATGCTTTAGCCACTATAATGCGTAGCTCTATGTTGAGTGATGGATTTTGTAAGATCTCATTGTATAAAAATTCACGGCCGTATGTTAGGGACATCACAGGCCATCGTGCCAAGATCCGTGCTGCCAGAAATTGCAAGAACAACCATTCATCTTGAAATTTTTCTAATGATAATTGCTTGGGATCATTGAGCAAAATCTGTTTTAGAAAATCTGCAAAGGCCGTATTTTCTTGGAAATACTGCACAGTCTTGGTCGGAATTTGATCATGGTATGGAATCAAACTAATCAAGCGCAAAAGCCGCAAATGCTCGCGATATCTTTTATGTGCCTGGATTTTCAAAGTGAGCTCAGCGATCACAGCATTGCGTTCTGGAGATTGAAATGCAGCAGTTGCGGTGTCAGAGCTTTGAAGCAATTCCAAAGTTTTTTCTGCTGGGACCATAGTCATTAAGGCATATTGAGCGAGTTTTCTTATGTTTTCGATGGGCGAAAAAAGGTTGTTATAAAATTTATAAAAACTTTCTATGGAAAAAGGAGCAGCCTCCAGATTATGCCATTCAGCAGCGCATTTTGCTTGAAGTTGGTCAAAGTCATCTTGGAAGACTGCTGAACCATAGCTTTCAACATGATTGGCCCATTGGTAAACCATTCCATTGAGTTTTGCTATGTAGTCTTCTTTCATATCTAAGTGATATGGAAAAAGCTCCCACAATTGGAGCATAGAAGCCATTTGCGTAGGCTGCAATTCAAATGCGTAGTCAAAGTCTGCCCAAGCATCGCTAAACTTGCCTAAAATTTTGAATGCATATCCTCGAAAAAAATAGTAAGAAAATTTAAGTGGATGCTGTGAAAGTCCGAGTGCACACCAATCCAACATCTTTTGGGCCAGTTCTTTTGATTGGGCAGGGTTTTCTGCCATGCATTCCATGGTAAATCGAGCCTGCAGCTCATAGTACATGGACAAATCTTCCTGAGCAATATCTTTTTCATGTTCTTGTAAAGTTTGTAGCAATTTTTGCAATCGAAGTTGATGAGGTTGAGCCAGCCTTTGCCCCAACCCAGCTTGCGCCACCATGCTCGCGCCTAGATAAATTTCCAAACTATGTTTAAACCAAACAGGTTCTTGAGACTGAATATATTGAGAAGCTTGGGTGAATACCTCTTCAGCTTTTTGAAATTGATCTAAATAAAAATGGCACATTCCTTTATAAAAACAAACTTCTCCAGGCCGATAGGATAGGGTCTGAAGATGGCTCAAAAAAACATTGGCTTTTTCATAAGCTCGCAATTGATAACGCATTTGAGCCACCAGCAACACAAGATGGGGATGCTGTCTAGCAAGAGCTTCGCTGTTGGAGTATGCAAAAGAGATACTCCTAAAGTTGTCTTCTACTGCTGAATAGTCATGTTGTAAATAAGCGATATAGAGATTTACAAATTGCAAGGTATCTCTGTATTTAGGGTATCTCGCAAGTATGTTTTGCAGACTTGCAAAATAAAAGAT
>JAKLHB010000396.1 GCA_022710345.1 Planctomycetota bacterium | reverse complement strand
AACCCCAGGCTTTATTCCCAAACCGCTTCGCGGCAAAAAACTTTGCTGCAGTGCAATCTTATACGAGAGTTCTCCTGTAGCGAAAGAAGAACCCATGCATCAGCTTTTGTAGGGGCGGCCGGCTGGCGACCGGCTGGTCGCCCTAATGCGCGTTGCAGGCTGTTTGCCCACTAACTTCAATTTTATGCTGGTTCAATCTTAGCATGACCATTTTTCTGATTCCAAACACAATGCGCCAGATAAAGCCTGGCGCATTAGGTATGTAAAAATTTGGTTGCTATGGCCTTAATCAGCGGCTTGATAAATGGTCACACCATCTTGAACTCGTTTGAAAATCAAGGTGGTCTGCACTAAAGCTGCTGTTTTTTCTTGAATCTTTTCGAGGCTAAGGCCTGTTTTGGCGACTAAATCTGGTTCAGAAACCCCGGCTGTTCTGCCATCCAAAGCTTCCATGATTTTACGGCAATCTGGGTCATCAAAGGCTTTGCAAATCATGGCTTTGAGTTTTCGGCCTTGTGGCCCTGTCACAACCTGGGGGTAATCAATTCGAGCAGTGATCGCTTTATCGTCTTTCAAGTTGCCCCATATTAGATCAAATTCTGCTAAGAAGCAGTCAATGATTTTTTGGTGTTCTGGAACATCACCATGAAACAGCATGACGTTTTCAAAATTTCGGTATTCTGCGGAAGATGACCAATTGTAGCTACCAATGGCCATTTTGCTTCGGTTCACAATCATGGCTTTGTGGTGCAAGAGCGGATTTCTAAAATGAATGAGCTGGCCAGATCCTTTTTGTGGATCCCATGCAAATGCGTTGGAACGCCATTTGAACCGTATTTCAAAATTGGTCAATCCTTTAAATTCAACGGCCTTCAGAAGATAGGGGCCTAAGATGCCAGGATTGCTTTCTGTCAACTCCATTTGGTTGAGGTCCATTAAAAGCCGGATTTTGATATTTGGATAATTTTCTGCTAATTCGAGCAGTTTATTGGCCAAGACTTCATGGGTGAAGCTAAAAATGGCTATGTCAATGGTACCGCCTTGACGATTCACTTGTTCCATCATCTTGATTAAATAGGTATCAATGCGTTGCATATTCTCTTCATCAAGAGGCTTGGAATTGGAGATAATTTGGACTTCGGTTAAGTCGGTTGTGCTGGGAATAAAGGATTCGCTTTGGCAATTTTCTGTCACAGGTGAGCTATATTCATTCCAAAGGCGGGCAAATTCTTCTGCAAGTTGACGGCCCATCGAGGGTTCATTGTGGAAAATGACGCGATTTTCGCCATACACATCGCTGGCGCTTCCAGAAACGTTAGCACTGCCGCAGAAGCCGTTCAATGGGATTTTGCAACCTTTTGGGAAAAAGATACCGAATTTTTCATGCATGGTGCCAATGATGAGCAAATCTGGTTCACGTTTGAATCTGCCTCGATCCATCATGGCTTTGGGTAAAATTTCCTTGACTTGGAAATCAAAAACTTTGTTTTCTTGTTTGGCTTTTTCGGTTTCTTTGAAAATCGCATCGCAGAATTCCTTGCGTATATCTTTGGTCCATTCTGCAGATGCATCCAAGATCAACTTGACCTTAATTCCACGTTTTCCAGCATCAAGCAAGGCTTCTTGCACAGGCTTGTAGCTAAACGAATACATTGCAATTTTAATGATGCCACCATCTTCGGTTGATTCAATGAGTTGGATCAATGTATTGTTGAGGGTAGCTGGTACTTTTGTCCCATCCTTCATGATCACCGTGCGTTCACTGTTTCTTTTGCTAAATCCACCATTGGGGGCTAAATAAATTTCGATTTCTGCAGAGACTAGCACAGAAAAAAGCAAAAACACAATCAACAAAATATGTTTGTTAGCCATTAAAGAATACCTTTCTGAATAAAGTATTTTGAAAATATTGTTGAAAAGTATATACCATAACCCAAGCAGAAAATCAATAGTGGGATCTGGAAAACTTTTAGCCTAACGAAGTGGCCTCTTGTTTCAAAAATGCAGTGTTGATACCTAGAAAAAAAACAACTGCAAAGCCTATTGCTACAATGGTTATATCACCTATTCTACAAAATGTAGCAAATGCAAGTGCTTGTGGAGCATCAATATAAAGTATGCTGAATATTGCAACTAATCCCCCTTCTAAGATTCCTAATCCTCCTGGAGTAAATTGCAGTGCCTGGAGAAGCTGGATCATGAGAAAAAGCAATGCCAATTCTGCTGCGTCTAACTTGCGTCCTAAAAAAGGAAAAAAGCAATCTGGCCTTATCAAGATCACAAGGTCAAACAATAACATTACAGCAAAAGATAACAAAGTTGCCCGGCTGTATGTTTTAAAGGACGCTAAAATAAAAGATTCCATTTCCTCAATCTTGGGCTGGTATTTTTGAAAAAATTTAGGAAAAATTTTCCAGCGAATGCAAGAATTGCATAAGACCGCAAAAAAACGTTGCTGTCGGAAAACAGCCAGTGCTATTCCGATCAAGAACAATAAAAAGAATGCAACACAGGTCAATACAGCGATTTGAAGCTCAGTGCCAATGGATGTGTGAAAACGATAAAACACAGCAATCATGCTGCTGATGATAAAAACCATAAATGTGCCAAATTCCAGAAACTTATGCACAATCACCGAAGCCAAAGCTGTTCCAAATGCCATGCCAGCTTTTTTTTTGAGAATGTAAGCGCGTACAGGTTCTCCGCCTAAATACATGGATGGAGTGATAAAATTAGCAGCCCAGCCAGCTAAAATCGCTTGCCACACAATCCAAAATCGAATAGGATAGCCACTGCCTTTGAGCAAAATTTTCCAAGACCAAGCCTGCACGATCAATTGGCCAAACATGGCTGTTAATACTAATGATAAAGCTCCAAGCCCTGCTAAATCAATAGCTTGTAATATATCAGAAAATTTAATGCCTGTCCAATAAAAAATACCAATAAATAGCCCAATCGTGACTAGTACCCAAAAAAATCCAAACAAATAACGTTGTATCATGCTGTGATTCCTTTTGCATAAATTGCTGTGATTCCTTTTGCATAAATTGCTGTGATTCCTTTTGCATAAATTTTGATTTCTGCTAGACAATCTAAAAATCTATGCTATAATTTTTTTTCGAATATTTTATCGCCAGCTTAATCTGGCTGTCTTAAGTTTTCTAGTTCTGAATCCTTGAAGGAGTTGGCAATGGGTTATGTAAAATATTTGGCAATGGCTTTGTGTATTTTGATTTTGGCTTGTCAAAGTGTCAAAGTGCCGATCCAACATATGCAGGCGGCACAACAAAAAATTCCAGATGATGTCCAGACCATCGCAATATTTCCTTATGAAGGAAATATTGAACCTGAATGGATGTCTTTAAAAGAAACTATCCCAGATCAAGTATCCAATGAGATCACCAGTTATGGTACCTATCGGGTTGTGGAACGCGCGAATGTTCAAAGCTTGGTCCGCGAAGCAATTTTGAGCAAAGGCACAATTATGGAGCCTAGCGATTTGGAAGAAGCAGGCCGTGTTGCTCAAGCCCAAGCGATTGTAGTTGGAAAAGTCAATAGCGTCAATGTGCAGGAGCAAATGCTGCAAAAACAAGTACAGGTTCCTACTTATGACCCTCGAATGCCCCCACAGATGCGCTTCTTCCCTTATAAGGTACTGCGTGTGACACTCAGTGTCACATCTTATATGCTGCATGTCAGAGATAAAACACAGATTGTAACAGATACATTTAACCATACTTATGATTCAGAACGTGATCCTGATGTAGGAAGAAAATTATTTGAAGATGATGCCTCTTTTTATCAAAGCCAACCTGCTCGTATTCCTTCTGTTGCCCAAGTGCTCAGCAAATTGGCCCAACGATGTGCAAATCAATTCATTCAAAAAATTTCTGCCCACCCTGTAAAATTTAGCGTTGACCTGATGTCTGGGGGTACCCCTGCTATGGAAGCGGGTATACAATGGGCTGAAAATGGCCAATATAGCCGTGCTGCAGATGAATTTATGAAAGCAACCAATGATCCTGAAGAAGGATATGCAGCTTGGTACAATCTTGGAGTTTGCTACGAGGCTGAGAAGCGATATTCAGATGCATTGCAGGCTTATGAACGATCCAACCAAATGAAGCGAACCAGCGAAGCCATTGAAAGCATTGCACGCATCCAAAAATACGGCAAGTAAGCAGAGGTTTCTGTAGTAACACAGAAAGCAAGTTTTACAATCCTTGCAATAAAAATGTATAATGCAAGTGCTTTATAT
>JAKLHB010000395.1 GCA_022710345.1 Planctomycetota bacterium | reverse complement strand
TACGTGTGGCTGCAATCTATGAAAATGGGTTCATAGAATCTAAAGAAACCGTGGTTGTTCCGCCTGTGAAAAAGCTCATTCGGCTGGAAATCAAGCCCAGTGCATCTCAATACCAACCTGGTCAAACAGCAAAGCTCAAAATTAAGGCAACCGACTACCAGGGCAATCCAGTTGTAACAGATTTAGCCTTAGGTGCCATAGACAGCGCCATCTATGCTCTAGCCAGCGATAGCAATGCTCCTTTAGCACGCTTTTTCCATCCAATGCAACGGCAAAATGTGGGTAGCTCAAGCTCTATCCTGCAATTATGCTATGACTATGCAAAACAATCTTCACGATTGCCATGGCATGGCGATGATGATCTTGCATATCGCAAAGGATCAGTAGAAGAAAGAGGAATACCAGAAGGAGCAATGTCAGAAGAAGCAGGGGAGATGGACATGGAAAATGGTGAATCAGCCCACTATCGAAGTCCAAGAAGGGAAGACGCTCGCTCTATAGAATCTGCTCGTCCAATGGAACCACCAGCGACAAGTGCTTCAGCTCCAGCCATGGAACCATCACCCGTAGTAGGAGATAGTGTAGAAAAGAAAGCCAAAGAAACAAAAAGTGATGCTGATGATGCAATGGATACCAGCTCCATGCTCGAAAGAAGCTTGTTTAAGACAACGGCTGCCTGGTTTGCCTTTGTCCGCACCAATGCCAAAGGTGAAGCAGAAGTCCAATTTAGTATGCCTGACAACCTAACCGATTGGCGAATCACAGCCAAGGCAGTTGATGCAAGCACTCGGGTCGGCGAAGTGGAAATCACCACAGCTTGCCGCAAAATTCTCTACCTCATGGTCAATCACCCAAACTTTTTGATCAAAGGCGATGAATTAAAATGGGAAGTTGCCGCATGCAACTCTATGACAATTCGTCAACAATTACAGTTGACCGCAAGGGTCTCCGATCATTTCATGATGCGTGAACGGCTCGAAAAGAAGCAGTTTGTGGAAGCCAATCAATGGCTACGTGTACAGGCTTCTATCCAGGCCCAAAAAGCAGGTAAAGCTCAACTCAGCGCGTATGTCAAAGGACAAACTAGCGATGCAGTGAGATATGAACTGCCTATTTTACCACACGGTATGAAAAAAAGTTCAGGCACATCAGGTGTATTATCCAGTGCAAAACGGATCGAATTGCCAAGTAGCTATTTCACTTTGCCAAAAGGATGCAAAGAGGAAGCCAGGCTCACCGTACGTTTTGCTCCAGGCTATGATGATGTGATCCGCGAATCACTCGCCATGCTTGTGGAATACCCGTATGGCTGCATTGAGCAAACCATGTCCAAGTTCATGCCTATTCTCGTGGCAGCACAAGTCTTCAAAAGGCTCAACGTAGGAAATACAGGGTATGAAAAAAAGCTTCCAGAGTTTATCCAGGTTGGATTAAAGCGGCTTTATGAACTTCGATCCCAAGATGGTGGTTGGGGATGGTGGGATGAAGGAACATCAGACCCGATGATCACTGCTTATGTTCTATCCGGTCTAGCCAGAGCAAAAAAACTAGGCTATACTGTGGATGAAAAGATCATTCAAAGCGCTACCCAATTGCTGACCAATCTAGCACACCTTGATTCCTTAGCCTATGCAGACCGCGCCTATATTCTTTATGCACTTTCTCTGCTCAATGCATGCCCAGCAGCCATTGCAGATCAAATGTTCGACAGTAGAGAACGCCTTTCCAGTGATCCATATACTTTAGCAATATTGGCAATGGTCTTAGATAGCCTCAAGCGAACCGAAGAAGCTAAGATTACCCTAGACTCGCTCATCCAACTTGCACAAAAAGATGGAGAAAATGGCATATATTGGGGCGACATCAATGGTCATCGTTGGTCAACAAGCGCCATAGAAGTCACTGGTATGGCCACCCGTGCTTTGATTTTGCTCAAGGCGGATGATGCTTTCATCACACAAGCCATACAATGGCTCATGCGGCAACGAAAAATGCAAGGCTGGCAATCCACCAAAGACACTGCGGAAATCGTTCTGACGCTATGCACCTTTATGGAAAAAATAGCACAACGAAGCAACGCAGAAAAAGATGTAATCAAAGTTTATGTGAATTCTGCTATGCAACAAACCCTGATTTCTAAAGACACTGTCTATTGCACATTCAGCAAAAAAGATTTGCAAGAAGGCACCAACACAGTCGCCATCGAGCATACGAATAAGCCAGGCACACTGTATGCTGCTTACCTAGAATACATCAGCGCCGAAGAAAAGATTGAAGCAGCCCAAAATGGCATCCAAGTTGAACGAACATATTCACTCCTACGGCCTGAAAAAGTAGGAGATAAAATGGCCTATGTGGCTGAAAAAGCAAGTGAAACATGGGATCCAGGCTCATTCGTGATGGTAACACTAACTATGAAATTAGCCAATGATTCCGAATTCGTCATGCTCATTGACCCTGTTCCAGCAACAGCCGAAGTCATCCGAGAAGACCGCAGCATTGAGCTGAAAGACCCGATCCAACAAACTAAATGGACACATCGTGAATTCCAACACCAACAGACTGCGTTTTTCTTCAAAGAACTCAAGGCCGGCACATACTCCGTAGCCTATTTCTTCAAGCCTACTTTAGGCGGCAAGTTTCATGCACTACCAGCCGTAGGATCATTGATGTATTATCCAGCGGTCCAGGGAAACAGCCAAGAAGAAGTTTGGTTAGTCAAGTAGAAAAGATAACACGAGTCATACATAAAGTTGAACTGTAGGGCGACCTGCTAGTCGCCCTAATGCGCGTTGAACTGTAGGGCGGCCAGCAGGTCGCCCTAATGCGCGTTGCATTATGATCACTCAAGGTGTTATGACGGTTTGGAAAGAATAAAAATAAGATCAAGTTATGGATTTACAATCTATTAAAAATAAAATTCGCCAAAATCTCTATTTTTATTCTCAACATGCTGAAATCGAAAGAAAAGCAGACGGAATAACTTTCGAACAAATAGAGCAAGCAATTTTAACAGGCACAATACTAGAAAAATATCCCGATACTGGACGAGGAGAAAGTTGTTTAATTGTAGGATTTTTTCAAAAAATTCCAATTCATGTTGTTTGTGGTTGGCGAGGCGAACGAATAGTGATTATCACGACCTATATTCCTAAACTCCCAAAGTTTATAAACCCATGGACACGCAAGGAGAACCTATGAAAAAAATTATCTGCAATTTCTGTGGAAGTGAGCGATATGAGCCAAGACAAACAGAATATCTTTATAGTTATCAAAATAAATATCTTTTAGTTCCTAATATGCCTGTGGAAGTATGCCTTGATTGTGGTATGTATTATTATGATGCTGAAGCTTTAAAAAAAATAGAACAGCAATTCTTTGCAATCCAATCAAAAAAAATTCTTCCTGATGCTTATATAGAAATTCCAACAAAATCCTATGTTCTTTAACTATCGTTTCGGCGGACTGGCAGGATAAAGAGTGGTGCGCACACTCAAGCCTTACGGCCAGGAACGCAATCTGATGACCTCGTCTATCGCCCGCATGAATCTGTTTCTACAAGGTGTCGAAGATTTTCAGATGACATGCTGGCCGATCCTAAATTCATAGAGAGCGACCGGTTCATGCAGTTCAACATGATTTTGGCCAATCCGCCTACTCCATCAAACAATGGGATCGGGATGCCTGGGCTATGACCCGTGGGGCCACAATATCTACGGTACGCCTCCGCAAGGCCGCGCCGACTATGCATTCTGGCAGCATATTCTCGCCAGCCTCAAGCCAAAGACCGGTCGGTGTGCGATTCTGTTCCCGCATGGCGTTTTCTCTTTCGTCAGGAAGAAGCCGAGATGCAACGCAAGCTCATCGAAGCCGATCTCATTGAGTGCGTGCTGAGCCTGGAGTTAGCGCAGGAGATAGACCAATGAAACCCGAATTGAAACCGTTACATGAAATCACTCAAGATGCAACACGCATCTTATGTAAAGAAATCGGTGTGGTAAATACCATACGATTTTTGAACCAATTTACAACAGGTCAAGGCAATTACACCGAAGAACGCAGGCAAATGTTTGATGATATGTCCCTGGACGATATTGTGAGCGAAATCAAGCAGATGCGAAATAAGAAGGAAAAGAAACGGAAAGACAAGGAAGCTAAAAAAATTGCGCGTAAAGACGGCGAAAAATCGAGTTTCGATGATATGATAGCCTACGTGGATGAAAATGGCAATATTACCAGTGAACCGGTTGATCCGGGCAG
>JAKLHB010000394.1 GCA_022710345.1 Planctomycetota bacterium | reverse complement strand
TTATCTGGTGCTGGTGGTGGTGGATTTATTATGTTCTATTGCCCTGGTAATACGAGATTTATAGTGATGCAAGCTTTAAAAAAATTTGAGGGTGAAATCCGGCGATTTGAGTTTGCCCCAGAAGGTTTAGTGACCTGGCAGCATTTATAAAATTTTTACGAATTGAAAAAGCGCAATTTCTGAAAAATCTACTTGACTTTTTGAGAATAGAGGCTAAAATTTACTTTTTCAAAGCAAATCCAAAATTTAGATATTTTCTGAAAGGAATTAAAAATGCGACGTTTATTGACCATAATATTAGGGATTTTCCTGGTACTTCCCTGTTCATTTAGTGCTGCTGTAGAATGGACTACTCTTGCCGGCGGCAACCAACATTTTTATGAATTAGTGACCAATTCCGGCCTTACTTGGGTCCAAGCAAAGGCTGATGCTGAATCTCGCTGGGTTTTGGTAAATGGAGTCACCAAGTTGTGGGGCCATTTGGTCACCCTGACCTCGGCTTCAGAAAATGCATTTATCACAAGTGCATTTAGCCTTTCCGCGACTCCTTGGATTGGTGCTTACCAAACCTCCAAACTTGCTGAACCAGCAGGAAACTGGGCATGGGTGACTGGTGAAGCTTGGTCATACATAAACTGGTCAACCGGAGAACCTAATGATTCTAATGGAGATGAAGATGCTGCTCATATTTACACAAGCGGAGCATGGAACGATCTTCATAATCCAAGCACAATCACTGCATATATTGTGGAATATGACTTGGCTGCTCCAATTCCAGAACCCGGCACTTGGATTTTAGTGTCGTTATGCTCCATGGCGTTCATTTGGTGGCGCAAACGCTAATCCAATTTTACAAGTAGAGATTTGTATGATATTTTGGCAAGAGAAGTGTTGCCTTCTCTTGCCTAAAGGAAAGAATCAATGGCACATCCTGGTATATTGCAAAAAAGAATTTTACAACTCATTGCTGAAATTTTACATACAGAGATGAGTGATCCTAGAATCAAATTTGCTTCTGTCACTAAAATTAAATTATCCAAAGACAACCGCTATTGCACTGTCTATATCTCCATCCTAGGCAATCCAAACCAACAACGTACTGTGATGCGAGGTATTGAACATGCACAAGGATTTATCCAAGCCAAGCTTGGAGAACGTCTTAGCATGCGCTATACGCCAATTTTACGGTTTGAAGAAGATTTTTCTATTGAAAAAAGTATTGAGATCAGCAAGCTCATCCAAAAAGCACAAAGCGATTCTCCTCAACAAGAAGAAGCAGACAATACTGAAGACACTGATGCCGACCAAGATACTGATACTGATGATGAAGATACTGATGCTGACCAAGATGCAGATGATGAAGATGATGATAATGAAGATGATGATGCAGATGATGAAGATGATGATGCCGAACAAGATGCAGATGATGAAGATGATGATGCAGATGATGAAGATGATGATGCCGACCAAGACACTGATGATGATGCCGAACAAGATGCAGATGATGAAGATACTGATGCTGATGATACAAGGAAACATTAGGCCTGTGCAAACAAAATTTAGTCTTTTTAAGATATTCCATTTATATAATGTAGTACAAGGAGAGCAAAAGTGATGAAGTTTTGTTGGTTATTATGGATATGCTTGTTCATATCTTGGGCATTCGGACAACAAGCCCTCGTACTGCAAACTGATTTTGGCTTAAAAGACGGCGCGGTGGCTGCTATGAAGGGGGTTGCTTTTGGAGTAGATCGTGGATTGCCTATTTTTGATTTAACTCACGAAATTCCAGCGTTTGATATTTGGGAAGGGGCATACCGTTTGTGGCAGACAGCTCCATATTGGCCTTCTGGTACTGTTTTTGTGAGTGTGATTGATCCTGGAGTTGGCACAAGCCGAAAGTCTGTGGTTCTTAAAACCAAAACTGGGCATTATTTTGTAAGCCCAGATAATGGGACATTAACTCTTGTTGCAGAAGATCTTGGAATTGGAGCAGTTCGTGAAATAGATGAAAAATTGCACCGATTGCCAGGTTCTGAAACATCTCATACGTTTCACGGCCGCGATGTTTATGTCTACATCGGTGCTCGTCTAGCCGCTGGCAAAATTAGTTTTACGGAAATAGGCCCTTGTTTGAGCCAACCTCTGGTGCAACTAGAATACACACAAGCCAAATTTGAAAATGAACAATTGATTGGTACAATTCCTGTTTTGGACCCACAGTTTGGGAATGTGTGGACAAACATTCCTGCCAAACTGATTGAAGCAGCGAACATTGTACCTGATGAAATGTTAGAAATATGGATTTTGCACCAAGAAACACAAATCACGCATCAAAAAGTTCAGTATGTTCGTAGTTTTGGAGATGTCCCTATAGGAACTCCTCTATTGTATATCAATAGTTTACATCAAATTGCTTTGGCCTTAAATCAAGGCAATTTTGCTGCCCAATACCAAATTCGCTCTGGGCAACAATGGAAAATAATCATTCGAAAAATTCCGTAAAAGTTATTTTATTTTGCTAAAATCAAAAAGATTTGTTAAAATAACAATAAGCTGTGCAAAAAAAGAACCAGTTTGCACAACAGTAGCCCAGAATTGATGGCAGCTCTCAATTTTATGAACCTGCTATCGCTATGGAACCGGCGGCCTTAGAACCTCCAAGCCTTTAGGCTACAGTATGTTAAAATTAGAATATTTCTTGAATGATTCAAGAAATCTATGCCGAACATCACAGTGGCGATTCCTTGCCGGATTCCGGAGGTTCGCCATATTTTATTGATTGGTTGTACGCACGTGCTATTTCAAAACAGTAGATTATCTTTAGCTAAATCATGGAAAAAGCCATGACGAATGACGAAGTATTAAATACTATAGAAATCCTCCATCGCGAAAAGGGGATTGAGAAAGAAATCATTTTTAAGGGAATTGAATCCGCGATTGTATCTGCAATCCGCAGAAAATATATCAATTTCTATGATTTTACTGTGCATATTGACCGCTCAACAGGAGATATTGACATCACAAGCCAAGATGTCGCTATCTCCCCGCCAGATGATTTAGGCAGGATTGCTGCACAAGCTGGCAAACAAACTATTCTTCAAAAAATCCGCGAAGCCCAATCTGATATGCTCTATGAAGAGTTCAAAAACAAAAAATGGAATATTGTCACTGGTGAAGTGAATCGCTATGAAAATAAAGACATCATTGTTATCGTAAGCAATACCGAAGCTATTTTGCCACAAAAAGAACAAATTTTAGGTGAATATTATCGTCAGGGAGATGGCATTCGCGCGTATCTTCTTGATGTCTCAAGACAAGGAAGTAAAATCAATATTGTACTTTCACGCAGTCATCCATATTTTGTCAGAAAACTTTTCGAACTGGAAATTCCAGAGATTGCACAAGGGATTATTCAAATTCATGCATTGGTGAGAGAACCCGGGCAAAGAACTAAAATTGCGGTTTCAAGTCAAGATCCTAAAGTGGATTGTATTGGATCTTGCATTGGTATTCGGGGTACCAGAATCCGCCATATTTCAGATGAATTAAGAGGAGAAAAAATAGATATTATACGTTGGGAAGAATCGCTTGTGAATCTCATTCGCAATGCTCTTCAGCCTGCGCAAGTCGGAGAAATTGAAATAGACACAGATTTAAAAAAGGCAAAAGTTATTGTACCATCTGACGAAGACCAAAGAAAGGCCATCGGAAAAGATGGGTTAAACGTTCGCCTAGCAGCTAGATTGTGCTGTTGCGACATAGACATCGTACAAAAAAAGTAAGCTTTCCCAAAGGTGGAAAGAACCAATGCACACTTTGGAGGGCATGTCTTATTGGAAAGGGAAGAACATTTGAAAAAAAGAATTTGGGAATTAGCAAAAGAACTAAATATTCAACCCAAAAAATTGCTGGAAATTGCCCAAAGAAATGGTATTAAAGTCCAGAAGGTTTTGAATATTATAGAACCAAATGAGGTTGAAGTATTACAAAGAATTGTTGCTAGTTGTAGTGATAGCGAACGAAGAGAGCTAGCGACCTTAGAAGAAGACGGCTCAGGGATACAAGAGTCTAGCACACCTGTGGAATCTCAGAAGCAGGCTTCAGTTGCACCTAGCACACCTGTGGAATCTCAGAAGCCAGCTCCAGTCGCGTCTAGTACGCCTGTGGAATCTCAGAAGCCAGCTCCAGTCGCGTCTAGCACACCTGTGGAATCTCAGAAGCCAGCTCCAGTCGCGTCTAGCACACCTGTGGAATCCCAGAAGCCAGCTCCAGTCGCGTC
>JAKLHB010000393.1 GCA_022710345.1 Planctomycetota bacterium | reverse complement strand
GTGATGATCGTTGGTTCTTGCATCACCACGAGCATATTGGAGATATGATTCCACTCGATCAAATCTATTCGTTCTAAATGCATCAAAATCGGGATTAGGTATTTATCTTCTTTTCCCATAAAATCTTGCAATTCACTAATATGCACTCTATCTTTCACTCGATTCACTAAAAATTCCAAGATTTTATAAATATCCTCTCCGAATTTGATAAATGTCGGGTATGCCTGCCAATTTCGAACTAGGTACCAATACCAAAATTCGTAGATTCTGCCTCCTTGGCTCCCGCATTCAAACTCATACGCCTTCAATAACCCTTCGGGTTTGGTGAAGTCTTTGTCTTCGTATTTTTCATAATACGCCAGATTAAAAGAAAGGATGCTGTGCATGAAGTGAGGATTTCCATCGGCTAAGTAATATAGCTCATTTTCTATTCCATCAAACACCTCAATATCCAACGCTTTTATGGTTCGACGGATCAATTCTTTGCTGTCTTCTTTTGCCAATGGTCCAAATTTAATCCGATTTACACGATATTCAAATGCTGGCGGCAGTGCTTCTTCCATCCGCGTCGTCAAGCCGGAGCCACTCAGCAAAAGGAATATCTTTTCATTGCAATGATACCTGTTCAAGATCGGGATGCAATCGTACGGCTCTCCGTTTTCATCCACAAACGATCGTCCTACTTCCTGGTATTCGTCCAGCATGATCACTGGCGATAGGTCAAAATAATATCGCATAAGAAGAGTTAAATTTATGGAACGCTGTATGATAGTGTATAATGGATACATAATTCCATCAGCATACCAATCTTCAATCAGCTTCTGGAATATTTCATAATACCGTTCTTTTGCCTCTGGTTGCAAATTCTCTAGCGATGCTAAGAGGGCTTTAATATCTGTATTATTCACTAATTTAGCATTTTGCGTCAAAAATCCCAATGCCTGGCTTAAAAAAACAATCATCATCTCCTCAGCCACCTGAATGACCGACCTTTTACTGCCTTTTTTCTCATCCAGGTTCATGAACGAATAGAAAAATGGGATTACATCATCGGCTGTGCTGAATAAATAATCATAATATCGCTTAAGAAATGTGGTTTTTCCCATTTTTCTCATGCCAATCAACGCAGTGTGCCATCCATTTGCCCGGTTCGATTCAATGGCTCGAAACATGGATTTTCGGCCGACAAACGTAAATGAAGGTAATGATGTACTAGGTTCTCTTGAAAGAACATACGGCACATCCTCACCCCAGCCTGACACTTTTTTCGTACGAGGAATAACCGGCCGCTGACCAGTGTATAAGTCGGCTTTGCTATGCTTTTGGATATATTTTTTCACCTCTGGACTTTGGACATACGTTGCGACCTGGGTATTTGCAAACGCTGATTTTTTTGGCTCACTTGGCATCAGTTCCTGATAATACATGATCGTTGGTTTGACAACGGTTTTTCTACGCGAGGCTGATGCTTTGGATTTCGCAGAAGATTTTTTTCTGGCCGTAGAAGTGGCTGATGTTTCGGCCTCTGGGGACGCGGTGAATTCTTCGGGTTCTGAGGTCGCTTTTTGAGCTGGGGATGCAGTGGATTCTTTGGTTTTTGCGGTCGCTTTTTTGCCTTTGGATATGCTGGATTCTTTTGGCTTTTTGGTTGTGGACGTACTGGATTCTTTGGTTTTTGGGGTTACTTTTTTGCTTTTGGACATGGTGGATTCTTTTGGCTTTTGGGTTGTTTTTTTGGCTGTGGACGTACTGGATTCTTTGGTTTTTGAGGCCGCTTTTTTGCCTTTGGATTCTTTTGGCTCTGATGTTGATCCCTTTGCTTTGGGCATTGCTTCTTTGGTCGTTATGGTTGCTTTTTTGTCTTTGGGTTGAATTGCTTTTTGGGGCGATGATTTTGCTTTGCTGGATGATTTTGCTTTTGCTGATTTGGGTTCTGGCAAATCTGGATGATTTTCCGAAGAAGATGAGTTCGACATGATTGGACTCCTTTGCTGAGTTGGGGATGAGAGAAAAGACAATAAAGGAAATTATAGCTCTTTTGGCAAAGAAAAAAAAGAAAATTTGGAAATTTTTTGAAAAAAAATCGCATACGTGGTTGGAGTTCGGCTATGGGTGCTGGAAAGGATTGCCGTTTGTCTCTACAAAAATAACCAGGGGCGACCAGCCGTTCGCCAGCCAGCCGCCCCTACGCGCATAACATAAACCATGGTTTCAGCTATGCGTGGTTGGTGCATGGTTTCAGCTATGCGTGGTTGGTGCATGGTTTCAGCTATGCGTGATTGGAGTTCGGCTATGGGTGCTGGAAAGGATTGTCGTTTGTCTCTACAAAAATAACCAGGAGCGACCAGCCGTTCGCCACCAGTCGCCCCTACGCGCATAACATAAGCCATGGTTTCGGCTATGCGAGGTTGGCGCATGGTTTCGGCTATGCGTGGTTGGAGTTCGGCTATGGGTGCTGGAAAGGATTGTCATCTGCCTCTACAAAAATAACCAGGGCCGTTCCAGGGGCGACCATCTGTTCGCCAGCCGGCCGTCCCTACGCGCGCATGACATCAGGAATTCCTTATTTTATGCGTATGGGGAAGGATCATCCAAGAGCAACCGGCCGAAGAAACCTACACCTGCCAGGTAATGGCCGGCTGGTGTGGAATCTAGGTTGTCTATCCAATTTGCTTTTTTTCGCGGATTGTTTTTGCCAACCAATAAAAGCCCCTCATCCACCAGGGAGATATGGCCAAGCAGCCAGGAATCCATGCATATTTGGCAGGAAATTCAGCCTGCCCCAGGCGGCGTTTCCAAAGATATTGGCCCAAATGCCAAAAATCTTGTGGATATAATGGGCTAGCCAATGGAAATTTACGAGATTCATTTTGATCATCACCGATCGTAAGCCATGCAATTGATTTGACTTCCTCTGGTTGAGGATGATTAAAAAAATGTTGTAGGATATTTAAGCTGCTATGTTTAAGAATATCAGGATGGGCTATGGCTGGTGATACGCAAAGGACATTGGTATAAGCAAGAATAGTTTGCGTTAGCTCTTGAAGAAAAGCTTGGCGCAGAGGATTAGCCTTCAATGCCTCACAACAAGGAATGATTTTTCCATCCTGTTTTTGATATCCTAAAACCCTGCCATGATCTGCCATGGTAAACGTCTGCTCTAAGATTCGAGCATAACGAAAGACAGAGTTGCCTACATTGGGCATTCCAGGCTGAGTAGATTCTAGCAAAAACGCGCGATATCGCCCAGATTCAGACATGGAAATTCGGTCGCGATTGATACCGAGATACAGGCCAAATACTTTTGCCTGTGTTTTGGACAAAAGCTTCTGCAGACTTCTCTGCGTTTTGAGCGTCCAGCCAATGTCCACGATCGCCCAAGGGATATTCTGCGTCAAGCCTTCTTGGGTAAAATATTGAAGCGTTGTGGTGCGTGCTTGTTGAATACGCTCTTGAAGTATGGCTTGGAGGCTAGCATGATGCAGCAAATCTTTCAATTGTTGAACTTGCTCTTGAGATAATTGGACATCCCATAAAGACTGTGGCCAGCCATTTTGTACCAAAATTTCTTGGATTTCTTCTGGCTGAACACAGAGCTTAGCCAATACATGCCGAAGCGATTTAGAATGCCCTGGAATGATGAGCCAGTCTGCTACACCATGCTGACTTAGATCAAGTGATGGAAAATACCATGCCTGCCGCGATCCATATAGATAGCGACATTCCGGAATTGGCCTGTATTTCCCAATTTCCTGCGCAATTTTCCAAAGAATTTGTCCATCTCTTGAGACAAAATACAGCCTTTGAATTCCTAAGCGCTGTGCCTGATCCAAAGCCCAAAGCACAAAAGAAATCAGAAAAGGTGCAATCACATCAGCCATCATCCCATGCCAGACTTTTACATCTACGTCATGAAATTCCTTGGCCCATGCCTTTGCATTTTCGTATGCATGCCGTTGCATGAGCCGGGCCGTACGGCTGATTCCTGCCAAAAGCGATGGAAAAGGCGCTGGCTCTGGGCATGCATTCCAGGCTTGCTGTTCATACGCAGTGAGTCCAGATTGCTGAAACCATACAGTTTGAATGCCAAGCCGTTTTGCTGGCCTTATGTCTGCATCATAATCATCTCCACAATGCAATAATTCGCTAGGCCGAATTTTTTCTTGTTCTAGGATATGCTGAAAAAGCCGGCCTGTTCGTTTGCTCAGTCCTATATCTCCTGAAACATAGACCATATCGCCAGGCTTGCAAAATCCTCCATTCTCCAACATCTTTTGGATAGCTAGCGTCGGCA
>JAKLHB010000392.1 GCA_022710345.1 Planctomycetota bacterium | reverse complement strand
ATTTCCTACTGTAGCAAGGATATGATGGATGGAATCCATAAAAAAACTTTCCCAAAAAAAAGGCTAGGAAAGTATCTGCCCGATTATTGACCTCCCCGTGATCCCCCCATGCAGATACTTTCCTGTGTAAAATGATATAGCAAAAATAATGCCAATGGAAAATATTTTTTAATAAAAAATAATAACTAATTGCTGATCAATAAGTTAATGCCTAAAAATAGCAATAGCCAATATCAAAAAATGCTCTGAGTTTAGTGGCTACCATCAGTAACAAAAAGTAACAAAGACCCTAGATTATTTCAAAAATTACCATACCATTGTTCTAGGCTAAGATAAAATTTCATGTAGCCTTGAAATTCTTCTAAATCAATGGGATTGGGTATGCTCAGTTGCCGGGTTTGATGGGTTCGATATAGCCATGTCTTTTGTTGCAACATCTTCCATTCTTGAATGGTCAGTTTTTTGTTTCGGCATTGTTCTAGAAATTTTTTAAATTCTTGATGCCCTTGATGATGGTCTATCCGCAATACTGTAGTTAATTTGCCAGGCGAATCTTCTGGCTGGTATATGACGTTTGCCTGATATGCTAATCCTGGCTGAATCCAACTTTTGTACATAGCTTGGCTTAAGTACATCGCTAGTAGGCTACCTAACCAATCTTGCGTTTTGCTATCAGGATGATGAATCATGATGCTGGCGTGAATGATAGCATCATCATGGCTTTTGGGTTCAGCAGTCTCAGGCATAAAAGGGCCATCTATTGTATGCGTTTTTGGATCTTTGTTCGCTACTTTGTAGGTATCTGGCTCCCAAGGCTCGACCATAAAATAAGTATGCTGTTGAAGCATCTGTGTATGGAAAGTGCTGATGCAAGCATCTAGGCTAGGAATGCTTGTATCCTTGCGTTGTTTTTGCTCCTCTTGAAGTATTTTATATTCTTTGATGCATGATGCTTCGCTAAGATCAGCAACATAAACCGAAGATAGCATCTGTTTTAACAACACAGCAAGGTCTTGTCCTGGATGAGCACAGCGGAAATGCACTCCGCTGAGATCAGTGCGTGCCCAGAATAAATATCCCGGATTTCTCTCTCGCATAGAATACAAAACAAGATGCTCCCATAAATGAGCAATGCCAATTTGTTCTTGTGCAAAAGGAAAATGCAGGGTAACAATGCCAAATTTTGGATGTGGTGCATCAGGACACATTACAATTGGAGCAGGGATTTGTGTCCAAGCAGAGGCTGCTGGTAAAATATACCATCCTTGACAGCCTCTACAAGATAGAGCTAGCCATAGCAAGCAAAAAATGATACCCCATCTATTTGCTTTGTGGATCACTTTGCTTTTGTGATTGCAAATAATGCTCATATTCATATAAGGCAGTTTCTTGCTCTTCGGTTTCGATGGAGAATGGACGAAGATCTCGGATTTGGCAAATGGCTTCTCGTGCAGGAATACCTAAACTGACGAAGTATGCCGCAAGCATGGTGCCCGTGCGGCCAATTCCAGCATGACAATGCACCACAACCGCCCGTTTCTGTTGTGCCATATCATTTACAAATCCAACCAGTTGATCCATTTGAGCAAATGTAGGTATTCCAAAATCAATGATTGGGAGATGGAGGTACGCAAAACCATTTTCTTGGAGTTTTTGAATCTCTAAGGGTGCTTCACAAAGGGATACAATCGCTGAAATATTGCGGGTGCGCAAGATATCGAGCGATTCTTGTAGGATACCGCCTTTGCCTGGATGCCGCATACCTGCAAGTCGCTGAGGGATCACAAAGCTAAAATTTTTCCATTCTATATCCATGTCCATGCACACGTTACCTCCATACAGGACGAAACCCAATTAGGCCGCTTTGACATTCTTCTAAGTAGTTGCAACGATAAGTTGATCTGCAACGGTCTGCAGAATCGCCTATGTTTCCACCCCGAACCACTCGTTGATTGCCAAATTCTTTCGGACTTGGACCTACTGGATCTTTTTGCGGCCGGAGTTCGTATGGAGCGTAGATATCTTTGCACCATTCTTGTAAATTGCCAGCCATGTCATATAGGCCAAATGGATTCGGTTTTTTTTGCCCAATAGAAGCCACAGTCATGCCTTTTGTCTTATTTTCTCGGCACCAAAGAAATTGTAAATCAGGGGTATCTCCCCAATAAAATTTGGTTGTTGTCATGCCTCGGCATGAATATTCCCATTCTGCTTCTGTGGGCAAGTCTAGGCCAAATTTTTTACAAAAATCCATGGCTTGGATCCAAGAAATCAGGTATCTAGGATCATTCTCTGGCTCTATGAGTGGCCATTCCATAGCATTGCACCAAATAGCTTGGCTTAGTTCATACTTGGCTATGAGAAATGGTTTGGTGATCGTAACTTCGTGTGGAGGCTCTTCCGTATGGTCATATTTACTACCGCGTTGGAATTTGCCTGGCGGTAAAAGCACGAATTGGATTTGGGTCGGAATATGTTCGTATTCCAAATATCCTTGGTCGTTGATTCCTATAAACCGGGCTTCTTTTCTTTGATGGAGTTCCTGGATATATCCTAAGCAGCCTGGATATTTGGAAAGAGCTTTGAAATAAGCTGGCTTTACAGGTAATTCCTTGGCCTCGCCAATTTGCTCTGGATATTTGACTAAATAAGGAAAATAGAACATGAGCTTTGATTCAACTTCTTGATACAGAGGATCCTGGATGATTACGCTCGTCCATCTTATCCATATTCTTGATAGATTGAGATAAAGCATTGGAATAATCAAAAGTAAAACTATGGATAACATTGGCCATAATTTAGATACTTTTTTAGGCGGCATCATTTTTCGTGTGCTATATTTAGTTGAAATAGGTGTTTCTGATTCAACTGCAAACTCATCCAATGCTGTGAGCACTTCAGCCATACTGGAAAAACGTTTTTGAGGGTCTAAGGCAATCATTTTGTGAACTGTTTTTGCAAGCGATTTGGGAATATTTTCTAGATATTTCGTGATAGGGGTAGGGTCTTTTTTAAGCCGAGAAAAGATCACTCCATAGAGATTATGCGTTGGGAATGGAAAGTGTTTTGTGAGCATTTGGTACATTGTGATACCAAGTGAATAAATATCTGCACGCTGATCAATTTGATCTGCGTCAATTTGTTCTGGTGCAATATAATAAGGAGTCCCTAAAATTTCGCCTTTTTGTGTGATTCCTCCGAGTCCTGTGGTAGGATGCAAGGATGGATCAGCAAGGATTTTCGCTAAACCAAAATCCGCAACTTTTGCTACATTGCCTTTGGCAATTAAAATATTCGCTGGTTTAATATCTCGATGGATGATATGTAGCTCATGGGCAGCGGCAAGTCCTTCTGTAACCTGTAGGATAATATCCAGGGTATCTATAATAGATAATGGCGCACGTTCTTGGATAATACTGGCTAGCGATGTCCCATCCACATATTCCATAACTAAATACATGGTCTCTGGAGGGAATGGCAGGCCAGGAATATTACTTCCTAGTTGTCCAATATCATATAAAGCGACTATATTGGGATGATTGAGTTTTGCAGTTGCCTGTGCCTCTTTTTTAAAGCGTTCAATTTGGCCTGGGGTTTGTGTTTGCAGCAAGATTTTGATCGCGACATATCGTTTTAATAATTCATCTTCTGCTTGATATACGACTCCCATGCCACCTTGGCCTAAGAGCTTCATGATCCGATACCGGCCAATTCGCTCTGGTTGACTTTGAAGTGGAGCGCTAATGGTACTTGCTGTCTGCATATTTTTAAAGAGAGCAGATGGACTCTGGTTTTGGCTAGGCATAGGCAAATGCAATGATACTGGAGTTTGTTTCTCTTCTATCGTCGTTTTTACTGAACTAGACGGAGTCATGTTGATTGAGCTAGATGGGGTCGTGTTGATGGAACCAGATGGGGTTGGTGTCATACGAACAGTTTTGGGCATGGCTATGGCAACATCTTCTCCAAGACGTTGGTATATCTCTGTGATTTGAGTCTTACTCAACAAACCATATTGAACAAATAGTTCTTCTAACGATGGCTCACTTCCAGCTTGATTGAGACCATCTTGGGTAGCCATGCATTTTTTGATAGCTTCCTCAGTTAGAAAGCCATATCTTAAGGCAGCTTGAGCTAGCAGAATATCTTTAGAATCCACATCCACCTCGATTCTTGATTCAAAAAAACAATCATTGATGCTAGGCCGATCATCGCATGATGAACTTGCCATCTCAGGATTGGCTTGCAGGCTGTTCGCGTGATTGGCTTGCAGGCTGTTCGCGTGATTGGCTTGCAGGCTGTTCGCGTGATTGGC
>JAKLHB010000391.1 GCA_022710345.1 Planctomycetota bacterium | reverse complement strand
AAAAATAGATTTTCAAAGCAACAAAAAAATGTGGATTGTGGTTTTTGCAGTGCTTTTCTTTTTTTTGTTGCCACTTTATTGGATGCCCACCCAATGGAATAAAGTGGAAAGAACGTGGGAGTTGTATTTTTGGAACTCAGGAACTATGCAAGTAATTGCGTATAGTTCCCAGCATATCACTACGTTGCAAGAAAATGTGCAATCAGCGTTCCATGAAACCCAACGCTTAGACACCATCATTAATGAATATAATCCCAAAAGTGAAGCAGGAAAGCTACGCATTGCATTAGAAAATGGGGAAGAAACGTATGTAAGCTCTATGGAGTTATGGAATATGCTGCAATTTGCTCAAGAAGTCTCTGAGCAAACCAATGGCGCATTTGACATCACAGTAGGCCCATTGATTCAACTATGGAAACAATGCGGAAAAGACAACCGTCTGCCTACGCCCGAAGAGATGGATACAATGCGAAAACAAATTGGCTATCAACATCTTGCATTCAATATAGATAACTATACCGTAAAACTCCAAGATAGCACCAAAATTTCCATTAACCTGGGTGCCTTTTCCAAAGGCTATGCTGTGGACAAAGTTGTGGATTTGCTGCAAAAAGAAGGCATTGCTGCAGGATTGGTCAACATGGGAGGCGATTTACGTTGCTTTGGTCATAAAAAGTGGCAGGTGGGCATCCAAGACCCCAGGGTGGAACAAGCCGATGAACCTGAAAAAGTTCTGGCAATCATTGAAGTAGAAAATATGGCAGTGGCAACCTCTGGCCATTATCGCAGATATACAGAAATCCAGGGCAAAAGATATTCCCACATCCTTGACCCACGCACCTTGCAACCCGTGCAAAACAACATTGTTTCCGTAACCGTGCTTGCTCGGAATAATGCCATGTTGGCAGATGCTTATGCAACAGCATTTTGTGTGCTCAATATCGAAGAATCTATGATCATTGCTCAACAGGTCGGAATTGATGCAGCCATCATCACCCACGATCCTCAATCGGACAAATACGACCTCCACACCACCCCTAAGTTTGAAAAATATTGGAAAGAACAACCTAAGTGGTAGATAAATGCAAGCGTTATGTCGAAATGAATGTCGTTTTGATATCCTGTCCATGTCTATTCTTTTTCGTAGCATGATCATCGTTCATCTCCCAGCAACTTTCTGAGCGCACTATACGCGCATAATATAATGTAATGAAATATGTTATGCACTGGTATAACACCAGTGGCTAAGAATTGTGTTCATACAAAGCTTTATGCAACCTGGATTTTTCTTAAAATTTACTTGCAAAAACAAAAGGAAATGGGAAAATAAATCGCAATCATTTTAATTTGCAAACAACTGTAAAAAGGATAGGTATGAAAAAATCAGACTTTATGCAAAGATTGCCTATAATCTTTTGCAGATTGTGCGACAAAAGCTAAACCATCTTGACCATCCGTTAACCTTAACTTCATGTTCAGGCTTAAGGACTACGTCAAAAAGAGAAGAATTATGCAAGAAATTCAACATTATTTTGAATGGAAAACCATGCTTCCTGCCTGGAGCATTGCTTTGATGGTACTTGCGGTCTTGCTCTGGGTATACTGGTGTTATAAAAAAGAATCCGCAAGCGCGTCTGCTTGGATAAAATTTGGTTTAGCTGTGATCAGGCTTGCAATTCTATTGAGCTTGCTTGCCATTTTGTGCGAGCCTGTCTGGTATGAAGTGGTCGAAAAGACCAAAAAGCCAACATTGGTGTTGATGGTGGATACCTCGATGTCTATGAAAAATCGAGACCATTATGCCGCACCCAAAGATAAAGAAGGCATGAGCCAGTTGCTGGCAGGCACGAGCAAAACCCCAGGAGAAATCACCAGAATTGAGGTTGCCCAACTTTTGCAGCGATCGTTAGGTTTGCAAAAACTCAAAGAAGATTGCGAAATCAAATGGTATAGTTTTGCAGAAGAATATACTCCACTTGGGCCAGATGAAGCATTCAATGCAATTGGCAGGCGCACTGATATTTATAGCAATCTAATCAAGTTAGTGGATACGTATCATGGCGATCAATCCATTGCGGCTGTGTTTATTTTGAGCGATGGCCAGCATAACACAAGCACTCATCCTGGAGAACGTGAACGGCTGATGGAACAAGCCAGGCTACATCTCCTTCAAAAGGAAACGCCAGTCTATACAGTCGGAATTGGCAGTAGCGAGCGTAAAAAAGATGTGGTCGTGCGTGGGATTGATGCCCCTGAATTCGCGCTAGTGGATGACAAAGTTTGCTTTGAAGTTGAACTCCACCATACGAATTTTCCAACTGGAACCAGCATTCCCATCTATTTAAAATGGGGTGAGACATCGCTGGCAGATGAGATGATCAAATTGGAAGACAGCGGAACACAAAAAGTCTCCCTTTTCCATAGCTTTTCCAACCCAGGCGAATACAACATCACAGTCACGATTCCGCCTCAAGAAGGCGAATTCAATATAGAGAACAATAGCCGGCAGCATACCATCAAGATCATTCAACAGAAATTTAAAATTTTATATTTAGAAGACTTGCCTAGATGGGAATATCGTTACCTCAAGAATGCCTTGATTCGGGACACTACTGTGCTTGCCAATACCTGGCTTTGTTCCGCGGATCGAGATTTTCTACAGGATAAAAGCAAGGAAGCTCTGCCCTTGGGAAATATGCCTGGGAAAGATGAGCTAGCCAAGTTCGACTGCATTGTGTTAGGGGATGTTCCGCCAGAGCTATTGGGCAGTGACTTAATCGCAAGCTTTTTGGAATTTGTGCAAAACGGCGGCGGTTTGATTTTCATTGCAGGCATGCGGTACAATCCAAAAGAATACCGAGGCACTGCATTGGAAACGCTATTGCCTGTGCAACTCAAACGATTGCCAGAGATGGCAGATGTTTATACCCAAGCAAGCCAATTGCGGTTAACACCTGAAGGTATCTACCATCCCATCCTAAGACTAGTCAATGATCCCCAGGATAATCAGGCACTTTGGGAGAATTTGCCAGGATTTTATTGGTATTATCCAGCAGAAAAGCCCAAGCCAGCAGCCACAGTCCTTGCTTTGCATCAAGAATCAGGTGAAGCGATTATGGCCACGCAGATGTATGGCAAAGGCAGAACTTTTTTCTGTGGCATAGATTCTACATGGCGATGGCGCAGGCCATTTCAACAAGATTCTCTGATGATGAACCCAGATCGTTATTTTTACAGATTTTGGGGGCAAGTCATTCGATACGTTGCTATGGGCAAATGGCTTGGAAGTGGCCGCCAATGCTTTTTGCGTGTGGATAACAGCGAATACTCATTAGGTGATAAAGTTCACGTGTTTCTAACGATCCGCGATCCACAGCAGGCCAAAACACCCGAAGAAGTGGAAATCTTTTATCAAGAGCCTGGTGCAGAAAAAAAATCGAAAAAATTAACGGCCAGCGAAATCGAGCCTAATTCTTTAGAAACCACATTTTTAGCTACCCAGCTTGGCAAACACAAAATTTGGTTTATGGATCAAGGCAAAGAAATCAGCGCCAACTTTGATGTGGTTGCTTCCCATGCAGAAGCTGGAGATGTGCACCTTAATGAAAAGGATTTACAGGAATTTGCGAAAAAAACACAAGGCCAATACATCAAGCCTTATGAGTTTGATACTTTCATCCAAAAGGCTGATTTTAGAAAGCTCATTCAAGGACGAAAAGTGAGAATCCCAGAATCCAAATCAGAGTATCCATATTGGGATTTCTGGCCATTCTTAACGATTTTAATAGGGTTCTGGACAATTGAATGGATCATCCGAAAAATTTTTCGGATGTTATAACAATTATTTTCAAAGTCAATTCTTTGCCCTGCAATGGGCATGACGGATTTAGGCGATTATGTTTAGAGACGAAGCAAAAATTTATGTAAAAGCAGGTGATGGTGGCTCAGGCGCAGTCTCATTTTGCCATGAAAAATGGAACCCTCGAGGCGGCCCTGATGGTGGACATGGCGGAAAAGGCGGGGATATAATCATTCGCGCATCTTCCAATTGCAATACTTTGCTGCATATAGCACGCAAATTTCATTATGTTGCTCAAAGTGGAGCAAGCGGACGTGGGCAAAATTGCAAAGGTCGAGCAGGCAAAAATTTGCTGATTCGAGTTCCGCCAGGAACCATCATTCGAGACGAAAATCAGAATCTCTTGCTGGATTTGAAAAAAGTTGGTGATGAAGTCATTATTGCCCACGGCGGCAAAGGCGGCCGTGGCAATCGTTCTTTTGCAAGATCAACCCTTCTAACCCCTCGTTTTGCAGAGCC
>JAKLHB010000390.1 GCA_022710345.1 Planctomycetota bacterium | reverse complement strand
ATAAAGCACTTGCATTATACATTTTTATTGCAAGGGTTGCAAAACTTGCTTTCTGTGTTACTACAGAAACCTCTGATCATTAAAAAGAATTTATTCTTCTCGCATTTCTGGCGGTTTTTTAGGACTTGTTTTAAGTTCTTTGATAGAAAGGACTTCAGATTTTTGGTATAGTAGCTTAGTTTGATGATGCTGGAAATCACTGCTGAAGCGAGAATAGCCACACAGTAAGACTTCGTTTTCTACCCAAACTTTACGGTTGCGTCGAATAATAGGGTCAACAAGCCCAGATACCACAATACCCATAAAATCAGCTTCTGTAGATACGTCACAGAAAATAGCAATACCTTCTATCCGAGAATGTTTGGGAATCACTGCAGGCCGAAATTCATGTTGTTTTGCGCCATCTTTGGCAACTCTGCCTTTATATACGCCCAGCGCTTCATCCCGGCTTACTAAATGGTCATCTCTTTCAAAAGGCAATTTATCGCTTTTTATATAGGTTGATTCCAAAAGCATCCCTTGAGATAATGTATATAAAACATTTTGTTTCTTCATGATAGCTCGATTGGATGTAAAGGAAAACAACTGCCAACCGTTAACGGTCTCTCCAATTTTGATTTGTGTTGGCAATCCATAGATTAAGAAAATAGCATGGTCAGTTTTGCCTTCCATGAATGTAGTACTGCCTAAGATAGCCTCTGGAAGAGCTAAATTTTGGATGACCAATCGGTCTAGGATATTGCGTGTTTCGTAATAGGAAAGGCCAGCTTTTTTCATGACTTCAAAAGCTGATTTTGCTTTTTTGTTATCCAATAGGTCCAAAACAGTTTTTTCTTGGGGAGTTAGTCTAGGATATATTTGCAATTGTCGCAAAATTTCTTGCTTGACAGCCGGTAAATCAGTATCATAGTATGTTTGGAGATTTCCTAGATATTCAGCTTTATCATATCCTTCTGGGATGGTGGCTTGGTAGAAAACTTCTGGAACCTTACTTTCAGGAACGCCTTCTTTTACTTTATCAATCACAAGCCGAATCTGCACCATCCAGGGAATATTACGTTCTGTATCATTGATCACTGTATAACGAGTGTACCAATATGCTTTTTTGACTCCATCCGCCTCTGTAATAGAGATCATCGTTGGAGCAGTATGCTCAAATTTTAGTCTCCATCGCCGATTTTCTTGAGCCATTGGAGATAAAAGCATGAAGCATACAACAATTATTATTCCCAAAATTTTCTTACTCATTTTGCCTCCATTTGCTAAGCACCTGAATTTACAGATGTTG
Source organism: Planctomycetota bacterium (assembly GCA_022710345.1). GTDB lineage: Bacteria > Planctomycetota > Uabimicrobiia > Uabimicrobiales > JABWCH01 > JAKLHB01. The sequence continues at coordinate 3,063 of JAKLHB010000390.1, read as the reverse complement.
AAACCGCATCTTTTTTCTTTTGTGGCCGAATATGAAAAATCGCAGTTGTAGGGCATACTGAAATGCATTGCTCGCAATTTGTACATTTGGTATAATCAATCCCAGCCACATTATTCACGACAGAAATAGCTTGTACAGGACATGTTTTCACACATTTTTTGCAAGCAATGCAAGCGCCTTTTTTATGGACTTTGGCTTTGATCTTCGGTAATTCTGTGGAAGCGCAAAGAATATGGACATCATGGTCGCGTGGAGTCAGCCGAATGATGCCAACTGGGCAATTTTCTACACAGACACCGCAACCTGTGCATTTTGATTCAATGACTTTCGGCATCGCATTGTCATCCATAACAATAGCTTGGAATGGACAAACTGTAGAGCATGTTCCCATACCTAAGCAGGCAAATGCACATTCATAGATATTAGAGCCTAATGTCATGGCAGCACGGCAATCTTGAATGCCCGTATAGTCCTGATTTTTTTTTACTTCTTTTTTGCGTGTGCAAAGAATGGTGGCTACAGGAGCGGTTACTTCGCCTACTGCGATTCCCAAAATTTCACCAATTTTTTTTGCAACTGCATTTCCGCCTGGAATGCATAAATTCGCAGGAGCCTTACCGCTGGCGACAGCTTCTGCATACGGCAAGCAACCAGCAAAACCGCATTTGCCACATTGTACTTTGGGCAAAACTTCATTGATTTCTGCAGCTTTAGCATCTACTTTAACTTCAAATACTTTGGATGCAATAGCCAGGCCAATTCCAAAGAAAAACCCTAGGGCAGTCAAACAAAGCACAGATGGAATAACAAAGGTTTCCCAACGAATATTCCCATTGGCTTCTTCAGCGAGCAGCCAATGCCCTGTGAATAAGATTACCATGATTGTGAGAAAGATCAAAATTTTCATAAAAAATCTCCGCCCTTAAATGAGCCCAATAAACCCCATGAACGCAAATGCCATGAGGCCAGTGCAGAAAAAAGCTATTGGAATTCCTTGAAGTGGTTTGGGAATTGCGGTGGTCTCTAGCCGTTCTCGAATTCCAGCCATGAGCAATAACACTAATGCAAAACCAACCCCACCAGAGAATCCTTGCAACACTGCTAAGAAGAAGCTTTCTTGCGTGGCTTTGGTGGCCATAGGCGCATCTGTTGTATTGAGAAATGCAACACCTAAGATTGTGCAATTGGTTGTAATGAGCGGCAGATAAATCCCTAGGGCTTGATACAATGCAGGCATAGTTTTTTTCATAAACATTTCAATCAATTGCACCAAGGCTGCAATGATTAAAATATAGCAGGCAGTTTTTAAGACAGGGCCTAAGTCACCTCGCAAAAAATAATAATACATAATCCAAGTTGCTGCTGATGAAAGTGTAATGACAAAAATAACGGCCATTCCCATGCCAAAAGCTGAATCCATTTTTTTAGAAACACCTAAGAATGGGCATAAGCCTAGAAAACGCGACAAGACAAAATTATTGATCAGTACCATACCACCAACAATAGAAAATACGACCGAAAGTTCCATATATCTTCCTCCAATGATCGCGAATTTATGATTGTTTTTGTGTATGAGCTTGTTCTTTTTGCACGCGGCGTATTTTAAGGTATTGGAAAAGTGTCAGGTAGCCTCCAATTACTAAAAATGCGCCAGCGGGTTGGCTAAAAACTCCAATAGGCTCGACCCAAGCATTAGGATTATTCGCTTTGCTGGTAAAGACGCTGATGATCTGATAGTTGAGGAGGGTTCCATTTCCTATAAATTCTCTGACACTAGCAAGCATACACAATGCCAATGTAAATCCAATTCCCATGCCTAGACCATCCAGGATAGAAAGCCACACATTGTTTTTTGCGGCAAATGCCTCTGCTCTGCCTAAAATGATGCAGTTCACGACAATCAAGGGAATGAATATCCCTAATGCTTCATAAATCGCCAACGGCAAAAAAGCATGCATGCAAAGGTCAATGATGGTCACAAAACTTGCAATGATTACAATATAGCATGGAATGCGTATTTCTCCTGGGATGATTCTTCTAACAATGGAAATCACTGCATTACAAGCCATTAAGGTAAATATCACCGCTAACCCCATGCAAAAAGCATTCGTGATATTACTCGTTGTGGCTAATGTCGGGCAAATCCCAAGCATGATCACAAACACTGGATTTTCCGCCCAGATACCTTTTGTAAATTCTTTTGTTGCACTCATAATTTTCCGCAGCTTGAAACAGATGCGGCCTCATTAACTTTGGTTCCAATTCATGTACCTAAGTTGCTGAATAACACTTGGCTTTCTTTTCAAGTAGCAACTCAGGTTGGTTTTATTATAGGCTTTGATTTGACGTTTGCAAGAAAAAAAGCTAATATAGCCATTTGTTTTCCATAAAAAAACCGCATCGTCTTTTTTTGAAAGTCCGATGCGGATGATTTCCAGATGATTTTTATCATGTTATGCTACTGCCATTTGTTCCAGATTTTCTTTTAGCATTTCCAAAGTTTCTTTTTCTAGTTGCCGAATCCTTTCTTTTGTAAGTTTAAGAATTGCAGCGATTTCTTTTAGTGTTCTTTTAGTGGTCCCATTCAGGCCATATCGCATTTCTATAATCTGGGCTCGCTTAGGTTCTTTTTTATAGAGCCATTCTAAAAGACTAGCTACCTCGTATGTATGCCAAAAATGACGCTCACGATCTTGTTGTTTATGGTCTTCGATCCACTCTTCTCCATTTTCTAAAGTTTGCAAGCTTTGCATTTCTTGCATAGCTCGATATGTGCCTAAGGCTTCATTCACAATGTGCTGTTGGCTTGTTTTGAGTGTCATATTTTCAAGCAATTCTGCATCTGATGGCAGATGCCCCCATTGCTTTTGCAATTCTTGCTGCTTATCTTCGCATTTGCCTAAAAGGGTTTTCATATAGGCTGGTATTCGAACCAAGGCTTTTTTTTCAGTCAGAGCGCGACAAATTGCATGCCGAATCCAGCAAGTTGCATAAGTAGAAAATCTGCAACCTTTTTTCAATTCAAATTTTTCTACTGCATACATCAGGCCCATATTGCCTTCT
>JAKLHB010000039.1 GCA_022710345.1 Planctomycetota bacterium | reverse complement strand
AACCAAACGGCGGATCACTTCTTTGCTCAAGCTGAAAGAACCTTGTTCACAGCAAGGATGACGCAATGTCAATGCTTCATAGAACACAGTGCCTACGCTAAAAAGATCGCTTTGCACACTGGCTTCTTTTTTATGCACAAAAAGCTCTGGAGCAGCATATCCCACAGTGCCAAACATAGTATGCGTGGCCATGCTGCGCTCAGAGAGGCGTGCAATGCCTAAATCGCCAATGGTCAAGATATTGCTATAGGAAAAAAAGAGATTGGATGGTTTGATGTCTCGATGTAAAATTTCCTTGTGATGCAGGTCTTGGAGGCCTAAGAGAATGTGCGTGGCATAACGCAAGAACTCTTCTAATTTTATGCCTCCTTTATTGGTGGATCTGCGTTTTTCGAGATAATCTGCCAAAGTTGCATACATCTTTTCCATGATGATGTAGTAATACCAGGCATGTGGTGGTACTTCTTCACGCTCTTTACCATAGTCCAATATTTCAACAACATAGTTCGATTTTGCGCGTTTCATTAACGCGATCTCATCACAAAACCGATGGATGGCTTTGTCACGTTCTTCTTCACTATCCGCAATTAAAGCGGCTTTGCAGATTTTGACTGCAATTTCCTTATGAGTGGTTTGATCATACGCTGACCAAACTTCAGCAAACGATCCCCTTCCTAAAACATCGCTTAAAATATAGCGATGCGCAATTACATAACCTTTAACATACATAGTCTTCTCCCTAACTTTTGGAGTCATGAGCAAGTGGTAGCAGAAAGGATACGGGCAGATATTTTTCAGGGTAATTCCAAAAAAATTTTCCTTTTTGAAGACGAACTAAACGATGCAATACTATGAACTGCAAAGCACTTCGATAAGCTTTGCCAGGCTGAAATATATCGAAAATATCACTTTGATAGAGGATGCCTGGTTCTAGTGTCTGCCAGGGGGTTGCTTGCTCAAGATCGCATTGCATTTGCCAAAAACCATTGACGATTTGATCATGCAATCGGATAGAAGTAGGGCTACAGGCTGCAACATACCGGCAAAAAATCTCTTGTGTCCATTGCCAATAGTTTAAATCCAAGAATACATATTGATCTGGTTGAGTACATTGGATCACACAGTTGCTGTGATTGAATTTTTTCCCCAGATTTTGGATAATGCTTTGAACAGGGCTGCGCTGTAAGTCCAAAGCAATTTGCTGATGCTCAATCTTAGATAAAAGCACCATCTCCCATAGTAAGTCTCGCACTTTGTGGGCAGTCTGAACAGTATTGCAAATGAAATTTGCTGCTGGGCTATGTTTTTGGGTCAATGCCTCTTTATTTTCTGTGCTTAAGCAGATTTCCTCTTTTTTCTCCACAAGCGCATGTCCGTTGATCCAAATTTGATCCAAAGGCTCTAGGATGTCTTTTTCAAAGCATTCCAGCATTTGCCAAATTTTAGGTATATTGCTTGTGTTAAATTCCATGAATCTTTCCTTTTTGATGGGATATGGATGAAGAACCTGGCTGAGGCTGGAGATATTCACGCAAGTGAATGCGAATATTGATGGCTTCTGCAGCAATTCCCTTGACCCAGCGATTGGGATCTTCGAGTAGTTTTCTTAGAATGGGATCTACATCTACCTCAGGATGGCTAATCGTGCTCAAAGTATATGTTGCTTGGCAGCGAATCCACCAATTTCGATCTTTTAAAGATTCTAATACGCATTCCAATAGTTCTTTGCGTGGTATGCTCCAACGGCGTGTGCGTGTGTCATCTTCTCGCTGCAGAATTGCGTCTTCTTCAAATATTTTGCGTATGGAGCCAAGACCGACAAAGCGGGGCAATGGCTTTAAATGTTGGATGGCCTGTATCATATCTTCTATGGCATAGCGTAAGCGAAGATCATGGCCTGCGCTGCCAAAACACCATAGCCAGAATACTTGAAATGGAGGCCATGGAAACGCACTCAGCGAGGTTGTGAGTGAGGCTACGATAAATGTGATTTTTTGTCTGCTATGGATTAGAATAATAATAGCCAAGCATAGCAAGAAGAGCAAAACTCCAATTTTTTGATGATCTGGCCAAAGGACTGCTTTTGCATCTACACTCACACAAAATAAGAAAACAAAGCAATAAAACCATAGTTTAGTTCTCAGATAGGCCAATAATGGATGGGACTTAAATCTTTGGCTCAGGCGATGTTCAAAAGAGCGATCTTCTAACCACAACCAGAGGATCACTCCTGGGATACTACCAAACATGCCAAAAGCACCCCATAATATATTTCGGTTTCGTAAGCTAGCGCATAATGTAGGAGCGAGAATAAATCCAAAGGCTAACAGATATGTCCACCAAGTTGTAGCATGCTGTAAATGGAATACTAGATTAACGACTTTTAAAAATGTCAATTGTATCCATAAAAAAAATCCTGTCCAAAGCAAGATATTGAGGCAAAAGAAGATTCGTTGGACATTTTGCCATTGAAATAGCTCAGGATTCCACGCCAATTGGGCTTCAGCTTTGTGCTTGGCAACTTCCAAGGGTTCTTCTATTGCAGGAGGCTGTGCCAAAGTGGGGGTGGATGATTGTTCATGCCTACGCTTTTTCAAAAGAGCCTGTTGTTGGGCTTGCTCATCAGGGCGGATGAGGGTTTCTGAGTCAATTTGAATTTGGAGTTCTAGAAGAGAATTGACTTGTTGTTCAATGTTTTTACTGGGCGGCTTTGGTGCCTCAGGTGGCGGCTTTAGTGTCTCAGATCGAGCTGGTGGCTTTGGTGTCTCAGGCTGAGCTGGCGGCTTTGGTGTCTCAGGCTGAGCTGGCGGCTTTGATGTCTCAGGCTGAGTAGGTAGCGGCTTTGGTGATTCAATTTGTGGGCTGTGGATTGCATTTTGAATCTCTAATTGTACCGAAAAAGGAGTGGGTTCAGCGATGTTGCCAGTATCTAGTGTGGGTGATGGGTTTGTTGATGAAATGGGCGGAGCTTTTTCTAATTGTAGCAAGGATATAGGCTCAGGTTTGTCGAACTTAGAAGGCAGAGCTTTATCAGCACAAGGCGATGATGGAGCCTTTTCTATTGGAGGTGTCTGAGGTGTTTGGACTTCTTCGGCCGGTGTGATAGCTTCGCTTGCTTCAGAAGGAGGGTTTTCTTCTGGCACAATTGGCGCACTGGCGATGGCTTGAGATATTGGTCGTTCTTCGTTTCTTTTCGGCATGCTTGCCAAGCGTTCGGCTTCTTCTACAATTTTATTGAGTTCAGCTTGAAAATCTCGAATACAAAGCCGTGCTTGTGAATTTTTGTTGGTTGCTTGTTGAATGAGTTGTTGAATTTTTTGATACACAGGGATCAGAGCTTCAGGAATATCTAAATTTTCGGCAAGTATGGGTAGTGCTAATTCCCTGATATTGGCTAATGTTGTAGTATGATCATACGCAGCAAACGGAGAATGAGGTTGCCAGGATAGAAATTGATGAAGAATTACGCCGAGGCTAAAGACATCACTTGTGATAGATATCTGATTTTTGACTTGCTCAGGGCTCCAGTAACCTGATTTTCCTGCTTGATCAAGAGTGAGTGCTTTTGCAGTTTTTTGAGGGATCGCAACACTAAGATTTTGTAAGTATGCAACTTTATGAATGCCATCTATGAGAATGTTTTCTGGATGCAGATTTCCAATCACAATGTTTTTTTCATGAATGTATTGGACAGCACCAGTAATTTGCTGCATGATTTTGAGTTGCTCTAAAAACGTGTATGAATAGGCAAAATTTTGAATCAAATGCCGCAGGGATATGCTTGGTATGAATGGGTAAATAAGATACAATATCCCATCATTTTCCAAGAGATGATATGGCTTTAGGAGATAGGCATAGTCTAGATCAGACAAAAGATAGTATTCTTGTATCATTCGGCTTTGAAGTTTTTCGCGTGCTTCAGCCGTTATTTGATTGCTTTGGATTTGCCGAATTAAGGCGGGCCGTTTATGTTCTAAATCCCAACCTGAACAAATCTCAAATTCAGCATTGGCCCAAATTTGCTTATGGATGATGAACTCTTTGATACGGTGATTTTGTGGAGCATGATGATCTATGAGGCAGATTTCTTCGAGCGCTTGCATCAATTCTTTAGCCGCATTATTGGTGGCACGAGCCTCCGTTGGCATTTCTTCACCGCTGGCTAACTCAAAAAGCAAGGCTAATTCTTCTGCCAATTCTCGCGCATGGGCTAAACGACGCTTCGGATTTTTTACCAAAGCTTGTTGCAAAATATCAGACAAACTTTGATAAATGGTGTGCTGTAGCTTGGAAACATTTTTAGGAATCTGCAGGATTAAAGGCGGCACTGTTTTTTGGAGAATATTACGTAAAATGAGAAGTTTATTTTCTTGATGAAATGGAGAATGTGGCTGCCAAAGAAAAAATTGGTATAGGGTGAGGCCTAAGGAAAAAATATCGCTTCGATCCGAGGATTCACCTTGTACCTGTTCAGGACTCAAGTAGGATGGAGTTCCTAACACGATTCCATGCTCAGTCAAAGATGCGGTTTCTTCTAAATTTTTGCTGATACCTAAATCTACTAGTTTAACATCCCGACGGTTATCACTGACAATGATATTGGGAGGTTTAATGTCTCGATGTAAAATATTCGCTTCATTGAGGGCTGCTACTGCAAGGGCAATTTGTCTTCCAATTTGAAGCTGTTGCTCTAAGGTAAGGCTATGTGGATGCTCTCGGATTAACTTATGTAATGAAATTCCTTCCACAAATTCCATGACTAAGAACAACGTATCTTGCTCTTGAAAAAAGTCAAGAGCTTTGACTACATTGGGATGATGGAGCTGTCTTAGAAGCCTATATTCTCGCCGAAATCGTTCCATCAGGTTTTTTTGGTTACTTTGGATCATAATCCGCTTGATGGCGACATAATTCAGATTGAGACAGTCTTGGGCTTGATACACAGCACCCATACCACCTTGTCCCAATTTTGCCAAGATTCTGTATTGATCATGCAATAGTTTGCCAGTCTCAGGATTAAAGGCAGAATCACCAAATAATTCACGAACACTATCTTGCTCGTTGCCCATAGTAGTCCTTTGTAATTCGCCTGATTCCTGGATAATGACAGAACCAACTTCGTATCCATACGAAGTTGGTTCTGACTAGACAAAGATACTGAATGCTGCCTAAAACTAGGCTTGCATTTAAATTATTCAATAGTTTCTTGGAGCTTTTTATACCATTGATCAATTTCAGTTAAAGCTGCAATGCGGTTTTCAGTAGAGTCATTGGCTTGATATGCAAATGGTTTTGGTGCAAGTTGATTGAGCTTAGCAATAGCAAAAGCACGCACAGAAAGTTTTGGAGAATCCAATGCAGTGATCAAAATGCCGACTTTGCGTAAATCTTCTGCAGTGCGGACTGCGGTGATTGATCCGGCTAATTCGCTCAATTTGCTGCGTTCACGTTGAGCTTCCATCCAAATGGTGAGCTTGGCTTTGATGCTGTCTTTATCCAATGGGAATTGCATACCTTCAATATCTGCTTCATTTCCAGCAAGTTTAGATGCGATCTCAAATGCTTTAGTTCCAATAGCAATTGCTGGGTCATCGAGATAGGCCAATACTTTTTGATAAACAGCAATATTGGCTTCGGTATTGACTCCTTGGCCCAAGTTAGCTTCATATCCTGCAAGGGTCAGCATGACTTTTTGTAGTTTGACCCATTCTTGGATACTTGCTTTTGCTTTTTCTTGGGATGCAGGTTCAGCTTGTGGATTGAAGTCAAACGATTGATTGGATTGCTTGACTAACCATTGGAATGCAATCTGACGAATTTGTACTTCGGAATCATTCAGCGCATTGATAATGGAGATGACATCGGGTTCTTGTTCTGGGCTATTGAATATTGGATTGCGAGCAATGATTTTTTCAATTGCTTGTTGACGAGCAGCCACTATTTCAACAATTTGGGTTTTTTGCTTACGCAACCAGAATTGCCATTGCTTGATGCCAAACTTTTGTGTATCAGGGTTCTGTTTTGCATCATAGTTGTAATTTGTATCTGGAGCAACGCTTTTCAAGGATGCTAGCGCAGACTCACGTACCACAGGTGCAATGTCATTCAAGGAGGAGATTAAGAATTCCAAACCTTGAATTGCATCCAAGGAAGCCAGTTTGCTATCAAGTACTTTTTGGCCCACACGCTTGACTTCGCTTAAACGCTGTTTTTCAGCTTCTGCAATGGGCAGAAGTTTTTCTTGATACCACTTTTGCCAATCTTTTGCAGTTGTTTCCAAAATTGCTGTAGGAGCCTTGGGATCATATCCAAAATCTTCTCGGACTTCATTCATCGCATGGGTACGTGCATATTGAGAGAGTGCTTCAAATGCAACTTGACGATCTGCGATTTCGGGAGAAGTCAATGTTTGGACTAAAATAGCAACTTGAGCAACTGCATCTGCTGTGGTAATCTTTGCTGCATTTTGGATTGCTCGAGCGTTTTGGATCATGGTTTCGCGTTGGAAAATAATGCTGCTTTGTTCAACGAGCCAATTTTGCCATTGACGCAGGCTTTCTGGTTGTGGTGCACTGGCTACATAGCCAAATGTATCTCCACGAATTCCAGTAAGTACTTGAATTGCAGCTTCTCGGACAGCCACATCGCTATCTTGAAGCGCAGAGATCAGCATACTTGCATGAGCCCAATCTTCTCGGTTTAGAACTTTCTTGGATTGGCCTAGGAATTCATTGGATGCTTTGATTTTGGCCAAATAATTTTGTCGTCGTGCTGCAAGTTCTTGCCGAGCGTTCTGAATCCATTCTTGCCAGTGTGGCATAGTTTCTTGACGTTGTGCAAGAGGAGCATCAGGTTTGTATCCAAAATCACGGCCGGCCAGTTTGCTGAGTATTTGGCTGACTTTGTCTCGCAGTGGGTAATGGTTGTGCATCAAAACTGGAATTAATTTTTCAGCCTTTTGTATATCTAATTCTGTTCCAAGATGTTGCACATCTAAAGCTTCTTGCAATTGTTTTTCTACTGCTACTGCTTCTTCAGCAGCAACTTTGAGCTTAGCCTTGTATTGGACCAAGATTTCATCGGCTCTATATATTTGGTCTTCTTTGGTCTTGCTGTCGCTATAGATGTTGTAATCTGGGAATTCGCAGCCTTTTTTGCGCAAAATATCCACATATTTTTGTTGTACTTGGGGATGTGCATTCACATCTGCAAGCATTTTTTCAATGCTGTTGCGCAGGTTCTCGCATCCTGTGAGTGTATTGAGGTCGCCTTCCAGTTGGTCTAATTCGGCCAATTTTTCAGGGAGTTCTTTTTCTTGCTGCTGAATTTCTTGTTGTGTCTTGGTAATCCATTTTTCGATTTCGTCAATTTCTTGGTTACGTTCTTCTAACGTGGCATCGTGTTGGAAAGCAATATCTTTGCTCAAAGGTTTGAGATATTCAAATGCTTTTGCTCGAACATCTGGATACGCGCTTCTTAAGTATCCAAGGAGTTTATAAGCTGCATTGGCATGGTCATTGGTCCAGATGCGGCTAATGGTGGCAATGGTGACTGCATCTTGTTGAAGTTTTTTGAGTTCTTCTTCCATTCGCAGTTTTTGCTCAGCTTGTAGCCAATTGGGCAACCAGGCGTTTACAGAATTGGTCCATTCTTCTTTGCCTTTGTCATCAGTATAGGCAATTGTTCCAACGCTAGGTTTCGTCCCGGTTAATTTTTCAATCGCAGCATAGGCAGCTTGGCGAACTTCAAGGTTTTCATCCAACAAGAAATTGCCTAACTCTGTCGCAATTCCACGATTACCGGATTCTGCAAGCACAGCAATCATTTCAACTCGGATAGTTGTACGTGTATCCTTCAGGAGTTGCAAGATTTTTTCTAACGCTGCTTTTTGGAAATCAGATACACTTTCTTTATACAAAGCTACGATTTTTTCGCGAACTTTGGTTTTATCAATATCTTTTTCCACAAAACGTTCGGCTAGATTTTGGATTTCTTGCTGCAATTGATAAATTTGCCACCACAATTGCCATTTGAGCAAATTTTCTTTTTGCTTCGCAATTTCTTGCAAAGGATCATACGCAATGGTCTGACCAGACAATGTACGCAAAGCATCATAGGCAGCTTGGCGAACGATGGGGAATGGATGATTTAGATCACCGATGAGCATTCCCATAATGCTTGTCATCTTCAGATCCACAGCCAATTGAATGGCCATTGTCTTTACGCTTGGAGAAGGATCTTTGAGCAATTTTTGCAAAGCTTCTGGATCCTTGAATCCTATTTGCTTGGCCCAGAACAGGGCTTCTTCACGCACGCGGGAATCCAAATCAGCAAGGGCTTTGCTAATATTGGGCAGATATGCAGGGTCTTTGGTGCGTCCCAATGTCTTGATCGCAAAGAAACGGATCATTGGATCTTGATGGTCAACAGATTTTTGCACAAGGTCGCTCTTTGGATCCCAATTGAGACGATATAAGCCGGTGACCCCTGCATGGCGTAACTCTACCACATCGGAAGTCAAAAATTGTTCGAAAGTTGCTTGTGTGGTAGCCTGGCCTAAAACTGCAAGCAAGTTCAAGATTTTAACTTTCTCTTGAGGTTGTGGCATTTGAGCCAACCTTGGCAGCAGCAGTCCGACCACAGTTACTTTTTGTGCATCTAGCAAAGCATTCAACTGCTTTTCGTCTTGCAAAGATAGTTCTTGTTTTCCACTGAGGTATTTTTCGATCATCGCTCCTGCTTGAGTAAATTGAGCGATGCTCTTGGCATTTTGTTCTTTCCAAGCTAAGAATGCTTTGGGATCTGCTAAAGATTCTTTGGGAATCTCAGTATATTGTGCAAGCAATTCCAAAGTCTTTTGAGCAACACGTTCGTCTGTGGTGCGTTTGAGCAAGGTAGCCAGTACTTCTATATCTTGCATTTGCAGGACGGGCTTCATTCCAATAAGGGCTTGCTCAAGAATCGCAGGGTCATTTTGTGTATTGAGGATTTGTACTAAAATATCACGGCGCAGACTGAGCGGGCATGTAGCACTGAGTCGCAAGATTTTCAAGATAATATCTGGATTTGCAATTCGGATATAGGCTAATAGATCATTTTGATGCAATGTTTGATGTTGTTTGCTCAAAGCTGCAAAGAGGGTAATCCGAACGTTTGGATCAATCTCTTTGAGATAGAAAATCGCTGCATCTTGCGCAAAACCAGGGCGGCTGGTCAAACATTGATATGCTGTGTGGCGAATATCCACATCTTTATCTTGGGTAGCATATTGAATTGCGCCAATCGCGGCTGGATCATCTAATTTGGCTAGAGCTGGCAACAAGAGCAGGGTAGTGCTTTTGCTAGCGCCTTGTAATGCCTTGATTAAAGCATCGCGGCCAAAATTGCCATAACTTAACAGTTGTTTTTGCAATTCTTCTCGCTGCTCTTCTTTGGCTGCTAAATAGGCTTGCAGCGCTTGTTGAGCATTTTGCCACTGTTTATGCCAATCTTGCCATAGGTTGATCGCAGGCTGTGGGGTCAAGGGGTCAAAGTTCGAAGTAATGCCTGTGATTTTGTCCAGTAACTTGGCCACTTGGATGCTCATGCTTTGATCTTGGGATGGCAATAGACTGAGCAAAAGAGCAATTTCGCTTTCGCCAACAATGCCGACAATGGTTTGCACAAACATAGGTTTGTCTGCATCTTTGATTTTTGGAAGAATGCTGGCAAGCGAAGTTTGGGCCACGGCTGGGAATTTTTGGACAAAAATTTGGAATGCAGCCATGTCTCCGGATTCAAGAGCTTTTTCAAGAATAGCTTGTGCCCTGCTTGGCATAGCCAAAACAATGTGTTCATAAACAATCTGTCGCCATGCTGAATCTTGGCTATTGGCAAGGTTTAATAGGTATTCTTGATTTTCGTCTCTTTTATAACTTACGAATTGGGTAAGGGCTTCTTTGCGTAGTAATAAATTTGGATCTTGCTCAATTGTATATTTAATAAGCCCAATGACAAGGTCATAAGGTAAATTGGTTAATAAAGCAAAAGCTGCGCTACGAACTGAAGCTTCAGGCTCTTTTTTCATGAATGCTTCAATTGCTGCAAAATGGCTCTCTTTGATTTTGCCTTTGATGAGGATAAGCCACGCCAAACGCAAGGAAGTGTTTTGTTTTTGAGATATGACATCTAGTACTATTTTAGCAACATCTGCATCAGCAACCTTGAGCAATTGTTGTAAGGCTTCGGTGCTCACTTGTTCGCTATAATTTCCTGTAATGATTGGTTGCAAGAAAATAGCAGAACTTGCCAAATCTTCTGCAGGAATACTTTGGATCAAAAAGAGTTGGCATGCTGGATTTTCTTGCTGCGTGAATGTATCCAAAATCATTGTGGTTGGCAAAGCTTTTTGCTTTTTGAGAACCTGCACCAATGCCTTGAGTACTCCTTCTGAAAGTTTGTTGGGAAGGAGTTTTAATAAATCTTGCTGAGCTTTTGCTACATCGCCCAAGGCTTCCACTAACCGGATGCGTACAGAATCTAAGGTTTCTGTAGCAACATACGAAATGAGTTTTTCAAGATTCTCTTTGCTCTCTTGTTGCACTTTGCCAATCAGGAACAATTTCTGGCTTTCTCCTAATTCGCTAAAATGGCTGAGCAAGGTATTCCAATCTTGGAAATTTGCTAAGGTATCAAAGCTCATTTGTTGAAGATTGGCATCGGAAGATTTGAGATACTCGGCTACCAAACTATTGAGTTCAGGGTGGCTCAAGCGATGTTTGAACATCAATTCCAAGACTTGCATTGCAGCAGAAGATTGAATTTTTGCTTTGATAAATTCTAGGGCAGTGGAATCTTTATCTACTGCTAAATACACGGCTAGCCAAATTCTATCATTCTCTGGTAGTTTGGCAAATCCAGCTTGCAATACTTTACGAATTGCTGGATCGCTTTTACGAGCATGAATTTGAGCTAAACTTTCTAGTGCTACAATACCCAAAGTATCTAAAGTTTGGCTTACTTGTTGGAGATGTGCCACCACTTCTGGTGTTTCCCAATACGATAAAAGTTTCAAAAATTGGCTTTGTATTTGAGGATTAGCGTGAGAATATCCATCTAAAATTGCAGGGATTGCGGATTCTCCTTGGGCAACAATCTGGGGTATGAGTTCTTTTTGCTTTGTCAAATCAGCAATAACAAATTCTTTGACTAGCAGTTTAGCCTGCCACCATTTGTTCCATCTGCCAATGGCAGCCGCACGTTCTAATAAATCGGCTTTTGGATCATAGCCATAAGAATTTAGTTCATGCTCCAGCAATTTTTGGAATGCCAATGTCCGAAGTTCAAGGTCAGAATCCCACAAAGCAGGAATTAAAAGACCGACATTGTCCGTTTGGATCAAGGGCAAAAGCCTAGTTAAAGCATATTTTCGAATGCTAACATCTGGCCTTACCAAAATTTCAGTCAATAAACTCAAGCCTAAACCATTTTGAATTTGAGCTGCGCAATCGCAAATTGCCATAAGCACATCACTCTTATCTTCTTTCGGCAATTCATAAGAAATCAATTGCAATGCAGCATGGATTTGAGCAGTATCTTGGGAAAGGCTCAATGTCCGAAGGATCGCTGCTTTTACTTCGGGAACTGGTTCTTTAGAAAGCCGTTGAACAAGCTTCGTGCTTAATTCAGGGTCTTTTAAAAGACTAAGGCTCCATATTGCCTCGCTTCGGATGTTCGCCAAAGGATGTTCCATCAAGCCTGTTAGGCTAGGAATAGCTTCTACACCTGCATAGGTTGAAACTACAGCAATGATTTGACGTAATATTGCGCTGTCGCTTTCTTCTGTCAAACGTGGCAACAGAGCTTGGGTGATGCTTGCTTTTTTCTCAGGATACATTCCAAGCAACTGCAATGTTTGCCAACGAATATTGGCATTGCTATGTTTGAGGCTTGTCAAGATATATTGATAAGCCACATCTTTGTTCTGCTGCAAGTTAGCAATGGCAGCTTCAATCGCTTCTTGTTTGCCAGAGCCTAAATCTTCAATCCATTGTTGGATTTGGGCAATCGTGCTTTGCTGGAGTAACCAATTTTGCCAAACACGAACTAGTTTTTCCCGTTCGGCAGGATTATCATTTTCTGGGAATGGCAATGGTTCTTGACTAATTTGGCATAACCAAGCATGAATGGCTTTTGCATTTTCAGAATTGGCATGAATTAAAAATGGCAGCCAACGATTGAGCCATTCCATTTTTTCTATATTGGAAATTGCCGTAAGTCTTGCCTTAGCATAGCTAGCATTAGGCAATACATTGAGCAATTTTTGCAATTGGACTTGCCCATCCTCTTTGGTTAGAGTGAACATTTCTTCACTAACTTTAGGATATCCAGCAACCATTAAAAGTCCAGATAACAGAATTTTTGTTTCTATATCTGTCTCTAATTTCAAGAGTTCTAACAATTTTTCTGGATTTTTAGGGCCAATTTTAAGAAGTGCTAGACAAGTTTCTCTCCGAACCAATTCACTTTGGTCCTTGAGCTTATTTTCCAATAGCACAGCACTGGTCGAGTTGCCAATTTCGCCTAAAATAGCAACTGTTTGCTGCCGCACTGTTACATCGTTGTCTTCTAAAAAATCGTACAATTTACTGACAACTTCTGAATCCTTTTTCCCCAATTGCACCAATTCTGCAATAGCATGTTCTACTTGTTTGGGGTCTTGGGATTTTAGTTGTTCCACTAATGTCCCAATTTCTTGGCCAATAGGCGCGATCATCCATGAAAATAGTATCCCAAAGACAATCAACACCTTAGGAAAGGAGAAATCCATAAATTCTTGCTCCTTAAGCTAAAAAAAAATACATTTTTTGAAGCAATCTTTTTGGGGATTGATTTTACAATTTTTTTTTAGCTTGTCAATCTTTTTTTTCCAATTTTACTTATGTACCCAAGTTGCTAGTTTTTCCAATGTTGCGTATGTGGGCATCAGCGGGTTTCCTGCTTTACTCAGGACATACACACATTCGCTTGTTGTTTCTTTTATTTTTGACTCCACATCCTTCACAATAAATTTAAGTACCAGTTATGCAGACTGGTACTTATTCATTGCTGCACTAATCGGCAGTTACCTGCCAGTCCGCCGAAGCGGTTGGGCTCCCTGAGCTTGCTATGGGATTAAGATAGGGCTTTCAATTGGGAGTTCATCAAAAGGTATCATACTCATAGCTTGCCACGTCCCTAGTCAACTAGCAACTAGGGTTTATGTAAGGTTGACTTCTGAGTTTCTTCCAAAAATGCAATACTGCCCCTCTACAATAATTTTTTCTTCAGAATGATTTGGGTAACTGAAAATGACTTCTTTGATAGCCACTCTTGGCTGGGTTGCTGGGATATAAATGCGATCAATGTGTACCACGGCCTGAGGTGACGAGAACTGGGCTGGTCCTACCATACCGCCAAAATGGTCACTTCTTCCAAAAGCAATGTGGAATCCTAATTTTTCATCCAATAAAATTTCACCTATGGGCAGAATTCCGAAAGCTGCTAATACACCGAATCCCAATTCTGCTATATTGCAATACGCGGGTTCTTGTTCCATCAATTGAGATTCACTAAGCGCGCATGGCCCTTCACCTGTTACTTTGACAGCCTTATTGTGCAAAATTTCATAAAAAACCACGTCATTTCCAAACTGAACTGGAATGATGCCCTGGGTTTGACTGCGTTCTTTTTCTCCCTCATGTGGCACAATATATGCTTCTCCACTAGGAAGATTGCCCACCATGCCTATTTCTGGAAATCGTCCTGCACTAGCATGGCCTTGGCGGAACCTAAGATCAAATTGGCATTGGCATTCTTTGCCCTGATCCACTCCAAACAAAACATTCGCAAATTGAGCATCATCTAACTTGCACTTTAAAATATCTACTCTTCTGCCTACTTCTGCATAATCAATCTTGAGCGCAGGAATCATGGCTTCACAAAAACCCGGCATGGTCGCAGCACGGATAGGATATTGGCGGCCTGCAATTTTTAAGGGCGCTGTGGTAGAATATTCAGTAGGAGCCAAAAACAATTGGACATTGCGTAGCAATTGATTGAATGGAATTGGAATGCCAAACTGAGGTAAATCTGAGGCCAAGCTCGGCAAAGGCCCTGATATTTCATACAAAATTTCAGGCAAATCAGCATTGTTAGAACCAACATTGGGATAGGCAACGAGCAATACTGCTTGTAATTGCATTTGCTCATACGCAGCGGCTAATTCTTTTGCCCAATTCTCTGCCAAAGTACGGCGTTTTTGCCATTGTATATTATCTTCTTGGACTTGATTGGGCAAATCTACAAGAACTGCTAATCTATGGTCTTGCGCTAAATGAGGAAAGACTGAGAGGATTAATTGAACCAATTCTTGAGAATTTAGAGATTCCATAGAAAAACTCCATAAAAAATTGTTTGGTTGGCCAAATTCGCTTTGCATCAAGAATGCCTAGCTGTTTGTGAGCCCTTGAAAAATTTTACAATGCAATCCATGTTACTAGCGGTAGTGTAGGTAGGAAATAAATTTGCTTTTGCCTATTTTGTATGCTATTATAGCATACAATGCTACATTTTGCAAGATGATTGCAAGAATTTAGAGTTTTCTTTGTTTAAAGGACTAGCCCTCTGTCCATTGTGTACAAAGTGCTTGATTAGCTATGGAAAAAAATATCTACAACTTGTTTGCGCCAGGCAATTTTGTTGCCAATTGGAAAATTGTAAGAGAAATTGGCGGTGGCATGTTGGGAAAAGTATTTATGGTCATTGCTGACAGTGTTGACCAGCCACACAGCGTGCATTGTGCAGTTGCTAAGATCATCCCGAGCACTTCTACCCTTCCACCTCGATGGGAAAAATTTTTAAAGCAAGAATACAAAATATGGCTGCGTATTGGAGGCCAATCTATTGTAAGGCTAGTGCCTCAGCCTGATACAAAATTTGTTGCAGGAGAGCAAAGCGCATATTACTTAATCATGGAATATTGTCCTGGCGGTAACCTAGAACAGTTCATTGCACAATATCCTCAACACAAAATGCCAGAAGCCCATGTTTTCCTTTGTCTTGAACAAATTATAGCAGCACTGAACACAGCTCATGAGCATAAACTCGTGCACGGGTCAATCACTCCAGAAAATATTGTCTTAGGAAATCAAAAGAATTTTCAGTTAACAGATTTTGTGCTTAGTTCATGGACAATGGATCAAGCAAAAATGTTATACCAAGCGCCTGAAGTTTTGCAAAATCATCAAATTAGTTTTGCAAGCGATATTTGGTCTTTGGGTGTCTTAGGATATCGTATGCTGACAGGGCAATATCCTTTTTTAGCTCATGATCCCCAAGAACTTTGCGTAAAAATAGAGCAACAACTAGATTGGCCTTTAGATTTAGCACGTGCCAAGCCCGAGAGTATCACAGGCATACTGACATATTTTATCCGTCAGATGCTTGCTCCCATGCCTAAAAAGCGGCCGCAGATCAAAGACTTATCGTCTGCTTTAGAACGTTGTCAACATTTTATTTCCCTAGAAGAACGCCGTCAATTTATTGAAATGCTTCATAAGGAAATTTTAGATATGGATTTACGGCCTAAAACACAATTTTTACAATATTTTACAAAAGATGATGAACCTTCGTCTGCTCCTAAACCAAAACCCAAAATCACATCTATTCATACAAAAAATTCTTATAAAAAATGGGTATTTTTGAGCTGTTTGTTATGTTTAGGAATTTTGGCAGGTATTTGGTACATGGATTGGATTCCAACTATAACTCAACTTAGGAGTTGGATGATTCAGCCTATCCATACATTAGAAATTAAACCTGAATTTCCAGATTTTCGTTGGCGAATTCGTTTAGTAGTGGATCCTCAATCGCCTATTTCTCCTGAAATCATTACCCAAGCGCTTGTGCATCTCCAGCATATTCAAGGAGACAATATACAAATAGAATCAACTTGGGAAAATTTAATCCAAGGCAATTTTGTTTGGGAAGTTCCTTTGGATATGCCAGATGGAGAACTTCAAATATGGGCAGCCATCCAATCTGGCGAAAAAATCATCCTTCAATCTCAGCCGCAACAGCTCATCATCCAAAGTAGTTTTGTAGAACGGCAAATGTTTAAACAAGCCGAGATCATTGCTCGTGAGCTGGAGCAAAAAGGCGAAGAATACGAGAAAATTGGGAATGTTTATCGTCAATACCTCGATCAATATCCAGAAGGATATTTTAAGGAAAAGGCACAAAGTGAATATCAACTATACCAAGATAAAGCCATGTCCTTTGAATATCACAAAATCCTGTCCCTCGCTCGTAAAGAACCACCCAATATTGAGGAGATACTAGCCGCTACTCAAGTATTTTTGCAAAAATATAATGAACAGCCTGCCAGCCAAAAAATTCTTGAAATTCAAGATTATTTTACATTTTGGACTATCCGCAGACCATATCAAATTACTTTAACTCGTGGCGCAATCATGAATAGGCTCTTGAAAGCTGATTGCTATGTTAAAGTTTTTGTCAACAACAGTCTTCTTTGGACAAGCCACCCCGTGATCAATCAAAATCGGCCCGTATGGAATAGCACATTCACCATATCTTGGCAAACCGGAGACATCATCACCGTAGAACTCTGGGATCGGAACATTAGTTTAGTGCAAGACCGCAGATATTTTGCCAAACAAGACCCAAGCATTTTTGCTATCCAAATGCTAAATGGCAGAGTAGGCAACCCAGAAGCCTGGGTCGAATTTACTTGTAGCTCTTTGCCAAATAAAACGTGGTAACTTGTTGAACATCAAATTCTAAAAAGTCCAATTTTATTTTGGACTTTTTAGAATTTTATTTTGTCTATTTTATGCGAGTTAAAAAAAATTTGCCTTGCCAATCTCCATGATTATAGGTAAGCCCACCGATCACTTCAGCATTCTCCGCCACAATGAGTTTATATTTATCCAGCCCAAGAATATAGTGGGGATCCATTTTGTCGTAGCCTTCCAGCGTGAGAACACGGCTGATGGAATCGTAGGTCACTCGAACAAATTCTATGCCGGTTAGGCCAAGTTTTGATTGTTCTTCTGGTCGTGGAGATTTGAGCAAAACCCAATTAATTTGTCCTTTGAAAGTTCTCATATTCGTAACTTGGAAAGTGGCTCGTGCCTCATATACATATCCTCTTGGCTCGCTCCATTGGCCTTGCCATACACCAATAAATGGAGTTGTTGATGTACTCCAATCTTGGGCAAGTACCACGGATGCAAGCATCATAATCACGAGCATGAATAGTATTTGCAAATAATTAAGTCTCATGGTAATGCTCCTTTGTAGTATCATAGCCTGTGGGATATAGCTTAAAAAAGATTAAAATTTTATTTTTTATATTGATTCAAAAAGATTTTTTTGAGCTTGGCAACATATTGATTCAAATGTCAGACTAAGAAATATTGAAGTTCTTGTTGAAGTTTAAATCGCCTTCGCCAATCTTGAATCTCATTGAGATACAAGATGCTTTGTTTGATACTAATCCTCATTCCTTTTTTGGCTAACGATTGGAGAACCAGGTCGTTCAGCCACCGCTCTAGTTCTAAAAATACCATAGGATTGGGCTTTTGGGCATCTAGCATTTGCTTGGCTTCCCAAACAAGCTCCCAACGATACCATTTTTGTGCATTGAAGCAATAATCTAGTTTGCAAGACATCTGTAAAATGCGTTGGATACTTTGTTTTGCTTTTTCAATAGCTTGCTCCAATGGTAAAGGCGGCATTTTATTTTCAAAGGAATCCAATAGTTTTTGTTCATAATCAGCCATCAGGTGATGGGGCTTATCTTGAGGCTTGGTACTGAGCGACCGGGCGAGCTCTTGCAGGCTAGCATCTTGGATTTGTGCTTGCTTGAGTTCTGCAGCGATCATTTGATGCACTGCAATAAAATCTGCATACATTTGCTTGGTCTGAGTTCTGGAATATTTCATCCAAAATAAAATGACAAAAAAATCTTTCCAAGGCATGACTAAATCTGCAGGATTGGGGATAAAGCTTAAGAAAAAAGAACTCATGGATTTTTGGATGAACTGAGTCACTTGCCTTGCGGTTAGTAAGGACAAATCTCTTTTCATCTGGTCCAGATGATTTCGCATTTCTAGTGCTAGACTCAATGGAAATGTAGGCTGAGCTAACTTTTCCCAACAATCATTCATGGGCATCATGTCAAATTGTTCTTCCAGGTAAAATCCTGGCAATCCTAAAAATCTAGCCAATTGATAGCGAGCTATTGCAGCATCTTCTAAGAATGCCTCACGCTGAGTTCCTGATTTTTTGCGCTCTAATGTACGGCGAATGCTTTGAGTCATGCGCCATGCATTGAAAATTCCTTGAATGTATGTGGTGAACATCTGCACCAATGTATCAACGGCTTGAGCAAACAGAACAAACTTGAGCCCAAGCGTGGCCTGGAATGCTTTCATAGCAAGTACAGATTGGGCAATGAAGCGTTCCATGGGGCCTGGTTTCCCTGCTTCATCGCTCAGCAATTTTTCAAACAATGGACCTGGCAACTGAGGCAGCTTGCCACTCACCCGAACTGCTTTTTTGCGATCCACAAGAAATTCGCCGGTAGGCTCTGCCCAACGCATACGCTCTTCTTCTAGTGTTGGGGATATGCGTTTTAATGTCTCTGCTTCTGGAGCTTTGGAAATTTCAGTTGTTTGTTGTGTTGGTTGTGCTTGCTTTTGCCCCATCGGCGCAGCCTGGGGTTCCATCGGCTCAGCCTGTGGCTGAGCTTCCTTGGGTATTGGGCTAGGAATGATTTTGTCTTTTTCAGCATCTGCGAACTGGGTTTCAACTGGGCCTGGTTTTTCCCCAGCGCCCGCTTGATCGCTTTGCAATTCATCTATATCAAGCAAAGTTTCGCCAGTTTCTTCTTGTAAGATTACTTCTTCTTCCAATGGTTCTGGTTCTAGGGGGAAAGCTTCGCTTTCTTCCATTTCTCTGGGTTTTGGTTTGGGTTCTGGCTTCTTTTTACCAGCCAATTCCCTCCGCATATCTTTATCCATTGCTCCAAATACCTCAGGAGTACTTGGTTTTGTAGGTTCTTGTTCTTTCTTTTCTCGCTTTCCAAAGGATGGAAATACAAGCATTCGTTTGCGCGATTTGGGAGGCGGCGCTGAAATATCTTGCCTTGATACAGGTGGCTTCAATGAAGTTGGAACAGCCTCTGGCAGCGAAGGCCGCATAGCCCTTGGTGGCGGAGGCGGTGGCGGCATGGCTCCTGGTGCTGGCGGTGGTACAGTTGTTGCCCCTGCGGGCGGCTGAGATGGCATAGCCATTGGTGCTGGCGGTGGCGCAGATGGCATAGCCATTGGTGCTGGCGGTGGCGCAGATATTCTCCGCGTAGTTTTAGTCTCTGGCGGCGGAGGAATTGTTTTGGATTCTTCTGAAGGCATGGCTTT